>NZ_JADBUE010000303.1:0-38428 GCF_020245805.1 Microcystis sp. M179S2
ATTTTGAGAGAATCGTCGTTCAAAACCTTGCGTCTTCATCGGCCCGCGTCCTGTAGGGGCGAAGCATTCGGACAATAACCTATCGGTGAAAAGGTAGATTTTCTATCCGAATGCTTCGCCCGTACTTATTCAGCAAACCCAAAATAATGATATTTTGATTATAAACGATCGCGCTCAAACAAAAACATAAATCGTAGTGGACTGTTTCAGCTAAAATAAGGCAATAGATAAACCTAACTGAGGACATCAATCATGGGAAGAGGTCGCAGTTGAAACAATCCAGTTTAAACAATCCAGTAGGGTGCGTTAGGCGGCTATCAATTCGGTCAAAAAACCAAAATTAACAAGCCGCCGTAACGCACCACCTCTATCATTAAATTGGTGCGTTATGCTATCGCTAACACACCCTACTGGCTAATCTTTGTGTCTTTGTGGTTATGATGAATCAATCAACTCCCAATACTAATCAATCTATTCCCGTAGAGATAATTGCTTCCCGTAATTTCATTGATTGGTTAGAGTCTCAGCAGGTTAGTCTAGCTTTTACTACCTATCAAAGTTCTCGACTGATGTTTTTAGGGGTTAACCCTCAAAGGGGGATGTCGGGATTTGAGCGTATATTTGACCGCGCCATGGGTTTATATGCTACCCCAGAAAGGATTTATCTTAGTTCCCGCTATCAAATCTGGCAACTAGATAATGTGTTATCATCCGAACAACTTTATGATGGTTACGATAAACTTTATATCCCCCGCATTAGTTATACTACTGGGGATTTAGATATTCACGATTTGGCAATAGAAAATCTCTCTGAAAGAATTGTATTTATCAGTACGATGTTAAATTGTCTGGCGACAGTCAGCGATCGCCATAGTTGTATTCCCCTATGGAAACCATCGTTTATTTCCGCTTTAGTCAATGAAGATCGTTGTCATCTCAATGGTTTAGCTTTGGTAGATGGGAAGGCGCGTTATGTTACCGCTTGTAGTCAATCAGATGTGGTGGATGGGTGGAGAGACAGAAGACAAACTGGCGGTTGTGTCATTGATATTCAGTCTAATGAAGTGATTGCTACTGGTTTATCTATGCCTCATTCTCCCCGATTTTATCAGGGTAAGTTATGGTTATTAAATGCGGGTACGGGTTACTTTGGTTATATTGATCAAAATAAGGGCATTTTTGAGCCTGTTACTTTTTGTCCTGGTTTTCTGCGCGGTTTAGCATTTGTCGGAAATTATGCCATTGTTGGATTATCTAAAAGTCGTGGGGGAGATAAGACTTTTTCGGGGTTAATCTTAGATGATAATTTAATGGCTAAAGAAGCAGACCCTCGCTGTGGTCTGCTAATTATTGATTTGAAAACAGGTGAAGTTGTTCACTGGATACGCTTAGAAGGTGAAGTGACTGAACTTTATGATATACAAGTCTTAGAAGGAGTTAAACGTCCCCAAGCTTTAGGATTCCAAAATGATGACATCAGTAAAATTATTACTCTTGATCCTATTTCTCCTTTAGTTGGAGGAAATATAGCAAATAATCAGCCTGATACTTCCCCAGCAGATACCCTTTATCAGCAAGCATACACCTTGCAAAAACAGGTTAAGCTTGAAGAAGCGATCGCTCTCTATCAACAATTAATTAATCAATCTCCCCAATATGCAGCTGCTTGGCATCAGTTGGGGGTGATCATGGATAGTTTAGGACAAATTGATCAAGCTATTTTGGCTTATAAGCAAGCTTTAGTGATTAATCCTAATTATGCAGAAGCTCACAATAATTTAGGAATAATAGCAGTTAGCAAGGGAGATTTAGACGAGGCGATTATTTGCTTTAACCACGCTATTTGTGGCAATCAAAACTATGCTTTTGCTGAGAATAATTTAGGTTTAGTCTTACAAATGCAGGATAAGTTAGGGGATGCTGTGGTCAATTTTCAAGAAGCAATCAGGAAAAACCCTAATTATCCAGAAGCACACTTTAATTTAGGCAATGTGTTACAACTACAGGGAAAAATTGAAGAAGCGATCGCTTATTTTCAAGTAGCAATTAAGCTTAATCCTAAGTATATTAAAGCTTATAATAGTTTGGCTTTAGCTTTAGGAAGACAGGACAAAGTAGAAGCAGCTATGAGCGTATTTAAGCAAGCTTTAGCCATTCAACCTAATTCCCCAGAGGCTTTTGCTTGCTTATTTTCTATGAAGGAAATGACTTGTAATTGGGAGACAAGAGAAGCTGATTTAATCCAACTTTGGCAATTAACCGAAAACCAGTTACAAGAGGGAAAATCTACCGCAGTAACTCCCTTTGATACCTTATATAAACCTTGGTCTGCTAGTCAACAGTTAAAAGTAGCTTGTAACTATGCTCAAGAGGTTAAAAGACAATTAGCCTTAGGGACTAAACCCCTCAACTTTAACCATTCCCGCACCCGATCTGGACGATTAAAAATAGGTTATTTATGCCATGATTTTCGTAATCATCCCACCAGTCATTTGATGCAAAGTGTCTTTGGTTTACATGATCGCAATAACTTTGAAATAATTGCCTATTCCTATGGTCCTGATGATGGTAGTGAATATCGTCGTCGCATTGCTAATGATTGCGATCGCTTTTATGATATTGCTACTTTATCAATTACGGAATCTGCACAACGGATTTTTGATGATGGGGTGCATATTTTAGTTGATTTGATGGGATATATTGATAAGGCGCGGACACAAATATTGGCTTTAAAACCGGCACCGATTCAAGTTAATTATTTGGTTTATCCGGGGACAATGGGAGCAGATTTTATCGACTATATTATTGGTGATGCCATAGTTACACCACCAGAGTCTGCTGATAATTTTACTGAAAAATTGGTAATTTTACCGGATAGTTATCAGGCTAATGATTATCAACAAATTATATCATCTAAACCTGTTACTCGTTCCCAGTATGGTCTTCCTGAATCGGGTTTTGTCTTTTGTTGTTTCAACCATACCTATAAAATTGAGCCGCAAATATTCACTGTATGGATGCAAATTTTGGATAATGTTCCAGGTAGTGTGTTATGGTTATTTTCGAGAGTAGCTGAAGCTGAAGCAAATCTACGTCGGGAAGCACAAGCGCGAGGAATTGAAGGCGATCGCTTAATTTTTGCCCATCTCGAACCTAAGTCGGAACATTTGGCGCGACATCAACTAGCTGATTTATTTCTTGATACTTTATACTATAATGCTCATACTACTGGGAGTGATGCTTTATGGGCAGGTTTACCGATTATAACTTGTCAAGGTACAACTTTTCCTTCCCGTGTTGGTGCTAGTTTACTGACAGCTATTGGCCTACCTGAATTAATTACTAAGAATTTAGAGGAGTATAAAAATTTAGCGATTAATTTAGCAAAATCTCCTGATAAATTGCAGGAAATTAAACAGAAATTAGCACAAAATCGTCTGACTTATCCGTTATTTGATACCCTTCATTTTACCCGCAATTTAGAAAAAGCTTATCGGACAATGTGGGATATTTATGCTGCGGGAAAATCACCAGAGATGATCAGGATAGCCAATTGATCACTGGAATTATCAGGGTAAGCGCATCTTAACAATCCTTGACAAAATGAACTTTATCCCTCCCAGTTTTCACGGTACTTGGCCAGAAAAATTAGAAAAAGTATCGGTGTTTTTTTGAGGAATTAAAGCTTATTTTTATAGATTAAATTTCCTTGACAAAATGACTTATATGTGTTAACAAATTAAGTCCTAAAATTGAATTACCTTGCTCATTTAACATGGGACTATAACAAGCGATCGCTCCCTGTTCCGGTACAATTGATAATACAGCCCCACTGACTCCCGATTTAGTGGGAAAACCCACCTCAAGGGCGAATTGTTGGGAAGCTTCATAAAGACCGCAATTAGTCATAATTTCTAGAATAATTTCACCAAAAGGAGCAGCTAAAATCAAAAGTCTAAAACCAAAGGTTTTAGACTTTGGGAGATACCCCCTCTTTAAGAGATTCTCTTAAAGTGCATTGTGGTTCTTCGGTTTGTGTTATGCAATTTTTGCCAATTCTTTTCGAGCTAGAACGAGCTAATCAACTAAGTCTCTTGCCAGATAAGGATTTAGCCGATTTATGCCCCCTGAGCGAATCATACCAAGTAACGAAGAGCCTGCATTGTTAATGTGTGTTAACAAAAAGTATCGGATTAAATATCGCCCTTAGAATAATGGTAATCTTTGGGAGTCCATTGCCGTTCCTGAAATCCGGGTGCAGGCTGCCCATCTCGCCCAGGAGATGCTGCAATTCCTGTCGCTCGAGCTAATCAATAACCTTTAAATTGACTCAATCGGTGTCTTTCTCTTGGGAAACGGGAACATAATCACTAATATCTCCCATAACCACACCACCGCGTTGCCCGTCAAGACTAACCGGAACATCGCCCGAGATCGTGATCCGTTGCACCCGACGGGGGCGATCGCCATAGTCGGCAATCGCGTAATGCTGGGTGGAACGATTATCCCAAAAAGCGATATCCCCGACTTGCCAACGCCAACGTACCGTGTTTTCCGGACGGGTGACGTAGGATTGCAAAAGTTTGAGGGTATCGAAAGAATCCTCTGAAGAAAGTCCTTTAATCCGACGGGCGAAGGACCCTAACACCAGTGAGCGCTCACCGGATTCGGGATGAACCCGTACCGCCGGATGGATAGCCTCATAAATTGTCGATTGAAAAACCTTGGCGTAATCCCGTTTAGCTTGGGAAATCTCAACCGTAGAAGCGGCATAATCCGAATAATTGGTATGAACAACCCACAGGTGATCGGCTAAGGCTTGCAAATGGGGTGGCAAATCTTCATAGGCTGTCACCGTATTAGCCCAAATCGTATCCCCTCCATAGGGCGGAATAATAACCGCACGTAAAATCGAGCCTAGGGGCGGTCGTTCGACAAAAGTAACGTCCGTATGCCAAAGATCCGTATAGGCATGGTGTCGCCGATAATCTAAATCGAAAATTTCAGGATAATCCGTTAAGTAACCAGGTACAGTGGGGTGAGCTTTCGTCAACTCGCCGAAACGACGGGCGAAAGCGATGTGACCCTTTTCGTCTAAGGTTTGTTGTCGAAAAAAAATAACTTTGTATTGAATCAACGCTTTACGGATCTCGGCGATTAGATCATCGCTCAGATTTTGACTCAGATCGATGCCAACGATCTCGGCTCCAATTCGCCCGGCGATCGGCTGAATATTGAAGTAGTTGAAACCCATAGATTTATCCTCCAGTTCCTAGTTCTCACCGATCTGATCAGTGAATTAAATACGATAAAATGCAAGAGCAAATGTGGCGATAACGGGATGTCTTTTAGAAAGTAAACGTGGTTCTGACTGTCCCGATGATCCCGTCGGGATTTCCCGCATCCTGGTTAGGCGCGGTGATCCAGATCACCCCAGGCGTGATCGAGATATTCTTCGTCAATTGGTACTTATAAAACGCCTCCAGATGGAGCGAGAGATCGTTCGGGCTAGTATCTCCCCGATACGGCTCTGCGCCCACCACGAGACCGCCTAAATTCCCCTCTTTGCCCAGATCGGGAAAGCCGAGTCCTAGGGCATAGTACCAGATATCGGCACTACCGGAACCGCTAGTGGTTCGGGCGTTGGTGTAACCGAAGAAACCGTTAAGAATGACGTAGGGGTTAAACTGGAAGAAACCCGAAACCCCGTAGGAGTTCGAGGAAACCGGCCCGCTAAAGGGCGCGTTCGCGGGAGCCGTACCGATTTTCGCCCCTCCCGTGCCGAAGTCGAAGAGAGGTCCGTCCGGTTGATAAGCGTGGACGTAGGTGAGCGCGATACCCGCGTTCGTGCCGGGCAACCAAGCTAGTTGGAACAGGGTGTTATATTCCCCGTTAAATAAACCGTTTCCCGGATTGGGATTTCCCGATGTATCGTCTCCCGCCAGATAGCCGGCACTGATGGTAAACTGTTTGCCGATGTTGTAATTTAGACCGACTCCCGAACCCCCGCCGAGGGTATAGACGGGATTGAATTGGGCGAAGATACTGAGGGCTTTCCGGCCGTTCGTCCCTCCCCCGATCACGGGGTTGAGGGTCGGGGCGAAATCCCACCAGCGACCGCTATAGGCCGGGAGATAGACGTACAGATCGCCCACGGGAAACTCGTAGGCGAGCCAGTCGAGGACGATATCGTTCCCGTTCCCCGGCGGCAGGTTAAAGGTTTGGTTGCCCTGGGCGTTATTGGGGAATCCGGGGAGTCGCAATCGGGCCGTACTACTGGCCGCCAATCGGACGGTTAAGAGGTCTTTTCCAGTAAAGCTAGACTCCAAGGATAGACGAACCCGATCTTGAAACACAAGGTTACTTCCCTGTATCGAACCTTGGAACGCGTCGGTCAGGGCAAAGATTACTTCTCCCTTCAGTTTTGTCGTCGTCGAGAATTGATGATTTTCTAGAAAAGCGGTGCGCTGTTCGAGATTGTCGAGCCTGACACCCAAGGCCGCCAACTCGGCGGCGAATTCCTCCGCCAATCGGTTAAGCCGAACCATATCCTCGCCGGCGATCGCTACATTTTCCTGAAGTAACCGCTCGATCGTGTTCAGACAGGCGTTTAAGCCCGCAGCGAACTCCCATCGCGTTAAGGCTCGATCACCCCGAAATGTTCTGTCGGGATAGCCGACGATACAGCCGTACCGTTCCACTAATTGTTGCAGTGCTTGATAGGCCCACGCGCTCGGCGATATGTCCCGCAATTGGGAAACTGAAGTGATCTGGGCCATCGGCGGCTGGTTTTCTAAAAATTTTTCCTCGGGCCGGGACGGATTCGCGCTCGCCAGGGCCATCCCGACCAAAACCGAACCCGAAAATAATCGAACTAGAAATCCCTCGAACATACTTATAGACTCCTTCACCGCGAATTAAATACAGTAAGTTGATAGGCATACTGTATTTATTGATTAATCGAGGAGTATGACACAAATTTCCGAGCGGTGCAAGTTTTGTCAGGATATCCAGACTCTTCGCTAGGTCGTTCCATTAGTTATTATATATGGCCGCCTGGTTACTTTTTTTGGCTTGGCTGAATCAAGGTATAAATAGCCACCTTGTACCCAGGCAAAAATCGCTTTGGGTCTAGGTTTTAAAATTCCACGAAAGAAGATTTGTATCTCAAATCAGCAACACCAGAAATCTTTGTCAAGTACAATTTATACCAAATCAGATGAGTTTATTTTGATCAATAAACTTGACTTTTTCGGTCGGCTTGCCGTAGCATAATGAAATCTCGATGGACTAGCTAACTTTACGAATTCGTGATTAGGCGATACGAGAAAAATTAGCCGTAGTTCGCTCATTTCTTCCCCAGAAACGATCACTCTTTTCCTATTAGCCGCGAGGGAGTTGTATGGTTTTGAAACCGGAAAGGACACCGACCCGAAATCCTTCTCGAAAATCGCCGATCTATCGTTTTGTGACCTCGGAGCGAGCGATCTCTCTGGGAGCGGTGCTGCTGATCTTCGCCCTCTGGTCTCTCAGTACGTCTTTAGGCTGGGTCAATCCTCTGTTTCTCCCCTCGCCAGCGGCGGTTTGGTCGGCATTTGTCGATATTCTGCAAAGTGGCTACAAGGGCCACTCGCTTCTCTATCACATTTTTCAGAGTATGTACCGACTGATCGCGGCTCTAGTGCTGGCGACTGTTACCGCCATCCCCTTGGGTATGTTATGCGGTTTCTCCAAACCGATCCGAGCCGCCTTCGACCCAATTATCGAGTTCTACCGACCGCTACCCCCCCTCGCTTACTACACCCTGTTAGTCATCTGGTTAGGCATCGAGAATCCGTCGAAAGTCGCCCTTTTATTCCTGGCCGCCTTCGCCCCACTTTTTCTAGCGGTGGTTTCCGGGGTGGAACGGATTTCGATCGACCGGATCAACGGCGCACGATCCCTCGGTGCTTCCGGCTGGCAGTTATTTGTCTATGTCATATTCCCCTCCTGCCTGCCAGAAATTTTCACCGGATTGCGAACGGCGATCGGGGTTTCCTATTCCACCCTAGTGGCGGCCGAAATGGTCGCCGCTACTTCGGGTATCGGTTGGATGGTACTTGATGCCAGTAAATTTCTCCGCAGCGATGTCATTTTCGTGGGCATTACCATCATGGGGTTGGTCGCCATAGCGATCGACGCAGTGATCCGTTGGATAGAGAAAACCCAATTGCCCTGGATCGGTCGCGACGCCTGAGTTTTTTTTTAGTGATTGTAACGAGATATCTTATGCCTTTGAAACGTCGAGAAATATTGTTAGGTTTATTGGGCGCGAGTGTACCCGTGATCCTGTCAAGCTGTGTCAGCGAGAAGACCGGGAGTTCTTCTAACCCGTCGTCCACCACCGCAACCGGAACACTTCCGGCAAGAATCCGCATCGGCTATCAGGTGATCCCCAATCCCGAACTACTCGCGAAAGCCTTGGGACTGGCGGACAAAGCCTTTCCTGATGCCAAGGTAGAATACATCAGCTTCGATTCGGGACGGGACGTGAACACGGCGATCGCCGCCAAAGGGATCGATTTCGGGGCGTTGGGTACGGTTCCCGCCAGCGTGGGTATCGCCAGTGGATTACCCTATCAGGTGTATTTTATCCTCGACGTGATCGGCGCGGCGGAGGCGTTGATCGCTAAGAAAGGCATCAAGTCGATCGCCGATCTCAAGGGCAAAAAAGTGGCCACTCCCTTCGGTTCCACCGCTCACTTCTCCTTGTAATCCCTACTGGCCCTGGAAAATATCCCGGAGAAGGACGTGAAGATATTGGATCTACAACCCCCGGATATCGTCGCCGCTTGGCAGCGGGGGGATATCGACGCGAGTTACGTCTGGCAACCGAATCTCGGTAAACTCCAGAAAGACGGGGGAACGGTGCTGATCTCCTCGGCCGATCTCGCTAAAAAAGGCATTATCACGGCGGATCTGGGGGTGGTGCGAACAGAATTCGCCGGACAGTACCCCGAGGTGGTGAAGCGATATATCGCCGTGTTGGATGAGGCGGTTAAGACATACCGAAGCGAGCCGCAGAGCGCGATCAAAGCTTTAGCCAAGGAACTGAATATCACGCCGGAGGAAACGGCCGCTGCGGTCAAAGAGTTGATCTGGTTGGATTCGAGCGAACAGCAATCGCCGAAATATCTGGGGACGACCGACAATCCAGGTGACTTCGCCAGAATCCTTAAGGAATCGGCAGATTTCGCGGTCAATCAGAAAAAAATCACCAGCGCGCCCGATCTGGCCACCTTTCAAAAAAGCCTCCTTACCAAAGCCCTCTAGTTTCTGAAAGTCCATGAGTTACTCTTTTGATCCGAAAACTATCTCCGATACCCTGACGCGAGAAGTGAGCGTTTGCGAACTAGCCAATGTCGGTGTTACCTTCGGCTCAGGTAGCGAGGGAAATGAAGTCTTGCGGGACATTAATCTAAGCTTGTTCGCAGGAGATTTCGTCTGCGTGTTAGGCTCTTCTGGGTGCGGTAAGACGACGTTATTACGGGTCTTGGCTGGCTACCAACGGCCGACGACGGGAATAGTCACCGTCGCGGGGAAACGACATACCGAACCTGATCCCGATGTGGGGGTCGTGTTTCAACGTCCTAACCTGTTCCCTTGGTTAACGATCGCCAAAAATGTCGATTTTGGCCCAAAAATGAAAGGAGTGAGCGATCGGGAACGAAAACAAAGGGTAGCCGCCACTTTGGAGATGGTGGGACTCTCGGAAGCGGCGAATTTCTTCCCCTATCAGCTTTCCGGGGGGATGCAACAACGCGCAGCGATCGCACGTACCCTCGCCGCCGAACCAGCGATTATTCTCATGGACGAACCTTTCGGCGCCCTCGACGCGCTCACCCGCGAATCGCTCCAAACCCATCTCAGAGGCATCTGGCAGAGAACGGGGAAAACGATCTTTTTCATCACCCATGACGTGGAAGAGACTCTCTTACTCGCCACCCGCATCGTTGTCCTCCACGCTCGTCCCGGTCGCGTGGTCAAGGATATCGTCAATCCTTTCGCCTACCGTGACCACGAGGTAACCCCGGCTTCTTTGCGGCTATCTCGGGAATTCCTGGAGATGCGGCAGAATTTGGTCGATAGTATTCGGACTGACGATATCTAGTCACTTGATCGGGTTTGGGGATTTCAATAAAATTGTCGCTGTCAAGTACATTTGCTACATTTTAAAACTTTCTTAACCTCAACCTTACTTTCACATAACTTTCACTGTTCTAAGTTAGGGTGACAGAGAATAAACCTCAGGACGGGGCAGATTGCTTCGGGGGGCGAATTGCCTGAAAGATCAAGGCGGTCGCCGGTGTCCTCCCCTCGCCATGACATCATTGATTTTTGTCAATGTATTGATAAAAAAAATTTATTATTTCTGATTTCCCTTTTATCCTCGTTGACCCTTGGCCAACAAAACACTAAGCTGTTCGTAATTTAAATTGTTTGTTGGGATCAGGCGGTCGGCAGACTTCGGACGTTCAGCGAGCTCAGTCGAGCCGTTGCTTTTTTATTTTTCGATTCGACTGGTCAAACTATACCGATATTTTCTAGGTGTCGATAGCCTTGAATAGAGGTTCCTTTTAGGTTCAAAAATTTGTGGCTCTTCCGAACTTGTCGTGTAAAATCAAAGAAAAAACAGACAACTATAGCTGACCAATAAAAACAATAATTTATCTTTAAAAGCTCACTATGCTTGCAATACAGCAATTTATTGGTTAAAATATAGACAGCCAAGATCAGCAATTTTAGACACAAGCTATACTTATGCCATCAAATCCACAATTAAAGTTAATGACCGAGCTACTTCACCTAGAAGGAGTTGTCGTTACCAATTATCAAATTATTACCGATATAGAAATTGTTTTACATTTAGAAAATATGTCAAGAGAAACCCAGGGCATTTATTGTGGAAGTAAAACGGAAAAACTTCATCAAAACAATGAATTAACAATCCGAGATTTACCCTTTGGAGAACAGCCATTATATCTGAGAATCAATCGTCGTAAGATGAGCTGCGAGAAATGTGGGAAAAAATTCACAGAAGAACTAAATTATTTGCCGAAGAAAAGAACCTACACAGACAGATTTAGAAAAAAAAATAGTAGCCGAAGTCCTGAATAGTGATCTCAAAAATACGGCAGAAAGAAATGGAGTAAGCGAACAAGAAATAGAGACGATGCTCAAAGACTTAGGAGAAGAGTTAATAACCGCAAAACCTCAAGATCTAAAAAAACTAGGAATAGATGAAATAGCCATGATAAAGGGAAAAGGAAATTACTATGCTGTGTTAGTAAATATAGACACAGGAAAAATTGTAGGCTTAGGGGAAAAAAGAACAGAAGAAGCATTAACAGAATATCTGAAACACTGGGGAGAAGAGGTTTTGAGCCAAATAGAGGAAGTAAGTATAGACCTGTGGATAGGGTATAAAAATGTGGCGGAAAAACTAATGCCTCAAGCTCAAATAGTAGGGGATAGATTCCCTGTAATGAAACAAGTAAATAACGAGCTAGATGAAGCAAGAAAGGAGGTAAAAAGAGAGGCATCTAAGATAAAAAATAAGAAAAATAAAGAAAATATCTTAGCAGGAATAGCCAAGAGCAAATATGCCTTATTAAAGAATGAAGGAGACTTAGTAGAGAAAGAAAGGAAAAAATTGGAAGAAGTATATAAAGTGTCTCCAAAACTTGGGGAAATGCACAAATTAAAAGAGGAATTTAGAGAAGTATTTGAGAAAAATACGGAGGGGAATGAGGGATTATTTGCCTTGAGTGATTGGATAAAAAAGGCGATGGCTTACTTTCCTAAAAGCTGCCAGACAATTCGGCGGTGGATTGACGAAATAACTGCCTATTTTGATAACCGAACAACCCAGGGAACAGTTGCAGGAATTAATAATAAACTGAAGGTGATTAAAAGGAGAGGCTATGGATTTAGAAACTTTAAAAACTTTAGTCTTAGATGTTTATTAAATTGGCATTTTGCTAGTTGATTTTACATGGTAAGTTCGGAAGAACCAAATTTGTCAAGTATCATAAGTAAAATACCCTCGTTTTTGGCTGTTATATCAAATCTTAACTCTATTGTCTATCTTTTGGTATTAACCCGTTTGTGTCCCAAGTCTTTCCCTGTATGGATTTCAGCTATTTTTGAGCGTAGGCACTCTCATCGAATTTTATTTTTAACTTAATTATTGGCATAACAATTACCGAAGAGTCATTTTCCTAGATTAAATTTACTTGACAAAATGACTGATATGTGTTAGTAAATTAAGTCCTAAAATTGAATTACCTTGCTTATTTAACAGAGGACTATAACAAGCGATCGCTCCCTGTTCCGGTACAATTGATAATAGGGCTCCACTAACTCCCGATTTAGTGGGAAAACCCACCTCAAGGGCGAATTGTTGGGAAGCTTCATAGAGTCCACAATTAGTCATAATTTCCAGAACTATATCGGCAAAAGAAGAAGCTAAAATTAACTTACCTAAATTAGCAAGATCGGCAATTTTTCCAGATAAACAACAGATTCGATTGTAGGTTTCTAGGGCTAAATAACGATGACTAATATAACCATTTTTTTCTAATTCTAAGCTTAAAGCTTGATTGTGTGCATTAGGATAGGAGTGAACAGAATCAAGCACAGAGTGATCAAGAAATAATTGACAATTACCCATTTCATTTAACCATAAAAGCAAATTTTCACAGCGAGATTCTGGTGTTTCTCCTGCTAATAAGTCTGTCAAGGCGATCGCACCACTATTAATCATAGGATTACGGGGAAAACCGCGATCCTCTTGCAGTTGAGTTAAGGAATTAAAAGGATAACTAGAAGCTTGTTTTCCCACGCGACGAAAAACAGCATCTTCCCCTAAATGATTCAAAAGATATAATAACAAAAAAGGTTTAATCACACTCATCAAAGGAAAAGTTACAGTTTCATCTCCCCAAGACAAAATCTCCCCCTCAAGACAGTGAATCTGGAGAGCGAAAACCTCGGGATTAACTTGGTTCAAAACCGGTATATAATAGGGAGTCTGACCCTTGCTATCCGATAAATGCACTTCCCCGACCCAAGCTTGTATATCTTCCACCCTTAATCTAGCTAATCGGTTCATTTGTTTGTTTAATCCATGTACTCAGTCAAAGAAGCAGAATCTATAATTTTAACTCAAATTCAACCCCGACAAGAAACAGAAAAAGTTTCTCTAGAGGCAGCTTTTGGGCGCATTTTAGCCGAAGATATCAGCAGTGATTTAGACTTTCCCTATTGGGATAATTCTGCTATGGATGGCTATGCTGTCCGCTACGAAGATGTCAAAGACACTAATCCAGAAAATCCCGTTACTTTAAAGATTATCGCCGAAATTCCCGCCGGCAAAGTCCCCGAAGAAATTATTCAACCGGGAGAAACAGCGCGAATATTTACGGGAGCGATGTTACCCGCCGGCAGTGATACGATTATTATGCAGGAAAATACTCAAAAACAAGGCGAGCGAGTGGCGATTCTTATCCCTCCCGAAAAAATAGGTCTTTTCGTGCGTCAACGCGGCACATTCTATCGAGCGGGAAATACCTTATTAAAAGCTGGTATTGCCATTAATTCCCCAGAAATAGCGGTTTTAGCCACGGCACAAGCTACCGAATTAACAGTGTTTTCCCGTCCCCAAGTGGCAATTTTCTCCACGGGAGATGAATTAATTAATCCCGATGAAACCCTCCAAAAAGGTCAAATTATTGACTCGAATCGCTACGCTTTAACCGCATTTGTCGCCAGTTTAGGGGCAATTCCCAGACCTTTAGGTATAATCAAAGATAATCCCGATCTTCTCAGAGAAACTATCAGAAAAGCCATTGATTCTAGTGCTATCGTCCTTTCCACCGGCGGTGTTTCCGTAGGAGATTACGATTATATCGAGGGAATTTTAGGGGAATTAGGGGGAAAAATTCTGATTGGCACCGTTGCTATTCAACCGGGTAAACCCTTAACCTTTGCTACTTTTCCTAACGGTTGTATTTACTTTGGTATCCCCGGTAATCCCGTCTCTGCTTTAGTTTGCTGTTGGCGCTTCGTGCAAATGGCCATTAAAAAATTATCGGGATTGACAGAATATCAGAACAAATTTCTGCGAGTTGTCACCCGCGATACTCTCAAATCTAAGGGACAAAGAGAAGTTTATCTCTGGGGAAAAATAGAAATTATCGAGGGAGTTTATCAATTTCAACTTGCTCCCGGACAACACAATTCGGCTAATTTAATTAATTTAGCGGGTACTAATGCTTTAGCCATAATTCCCCAGGGTAAAACTACTATACAAGCGGGAGAAACAGTAGAAGTTATGACTGGACTTCCCCTTTGAGAGCCAGTTTCAGATTTTGGCAAGGGTTCTTTTTTTGACTTGATCTCCTTCTCGGTAAGAATCAGGTCGAAGGACAGCAGCAGGGGAATTACGGTTAGGAACTTTTTGCCGCAGACCCTAATTATATATTGGCCTCAAAAACGGGACAATAGCCTTCGGGAACCACTTTAAAACCGTAGAGGGGAGAAGCGGGATTCCAACAGCGCTGACTTTTGTAGTGGACACAGACACGACAGCAATCCATCTCCTCTAAAGCTTTGGTGATGCGATTGGGACTCTCGCTTAATAACTCCCGTTGGGAGACTCCCCGCAATAATAATTCTTCCCCTTGCCAGCGCGCTTCCACCAGTCCCGTATCGGCGAAATTACTCCACCGGGGATCCCGGGTGATCGGCTCTGGTAAGGTGATAGTGACGATCGAATCCGATTCATTTAATTCTCCCTCATAGTGGCTGGGGGCCGGGGGTGTCGGTTGCATAAAGCGATCGCCAATAGGCAATTCCACCAGAGTTCCCACGGCCGGGGAATGGAGTTGATAACGGCTTTGTAATTCTTCTAAACTGGTCAAATCCGCTAGATATAGGGGCGAGCCATGGACGAACATGATATGCTGCGGTCGCAGGTTATGGATCAGTTGGGTGGTGTTGCGACTATCGCTATGTTCGGCCAGTAGATAGGTTTCTTGGCTAATTAATTGCGAACGCTGTGTCGCTTTTAATCGGGGATTCTCCAGGTTGATATCGTGCAGGTGTTGGGGAGCTAACATTAACCAAGGTTTATCCCCTTGCAGATATTTACTCACCTCCTCTAGGCGATCGATTAGTAAAATTATCGGAGTGGTTCCCCCTAGAGGTGTCGGTTTTTCTGGCAACCTTCGCAACCGGGGACAGATGCGCTCATCCCAAAATAAGGGCTGATGTTTGGCAAAATTTTGCACAGATGCGGGAAATTGTGGTAAAATTTCCAGGTAGGCATCGCAAGCTTTAGCGATCTTGCCCCCAACCCAGATATCAATGTCGCGGCCTGTGAATTGGTGGTGCGACCGCAGTAATTTTAAAATTTCCTGACCCAATCCCAAAGCGGGGACGGGTAGTAAGACATTTTGTCCCTCAGCGATCGCATGATAGATGCGATTCATCAACTGTTTTTCCTGCTGTCGTCGGTGGGGATGGCGCTCTGTGCCGTAACTGCCTTCAATAATCAGCACATCGGGGGACACTCCCCGCAGCAGATCGATCGATAATCCTTCCACCAGTTGAAAATTAGACAGGGAAAAATCGCCGGTATAGAGGACCTTATAGGTGCGTTTGGGGGTTTTGTAGGTGAAGAGAACCACGGCAGCCCCAGGGAGGTGGCCAGCTGGAAAAATCTCGACGGTGAGATCATCAAAGAGAGCGATCGGCGATCGCCATGGCCAACCCTGACAGAAACTGCCGATTTCCTCAGCACAATCGGGCCATTGTAGGGGCAGCAGTTGTACTGTCACCTCACTGGCATAAACTGGCAATTGGGGATAGGTCTGATGGAGAGCCATTAACCCACGGATGTGATCGCTGTGGGCATGACTACAGAACACCAGATCCACGGGTGGTTTTTTGTTTTGGGTGAGGGGTTGCATATCGGCCAAACCGCAATCTAAAAGTAGGCGATAGGGACCGATTGTCAGGAGGAGACAAACCCCTTCTGACGCGTGACCGACACCAAAAGGTAAACAGGATAAAAGGGATTTTGACCCCCAGACGGCAGTAGAGCGTTGAACCATGGCAACCCTGATTATGATGACTGGTTAGTGAGCGGAACCGTTGCCATCGTAGTTATCGCTATCGTAAAAACCGTTGCGGGTGCCGAAAAAGAGACAAGAGACGGTGAATACGGCCGTCAATGCCAACAAGATTAATTTGATGTCCATATAATTAGTGCAACTCCTCAGAGGGTATCTCCCCTCATACTAACCCAACTTTTTCGGTTGTTAGCAGCTAGGTTTCGGGTTTGACCATCGGCGCTCAACCTCTTTTCATAATTAAACTTGCCAGTAATTTGTGATGATTTTATCAAAAACTACTGATAATTGTCGGTAAAATTAGCATTTTTTGTCATAATAGTCAAGAAAATTTCATAAAAATTTAGCCTGACTTTAAATGATCCTTTTCTCAAGGGCGACGTAATAATACTAAATCCGTTGAGTATATGCTACATATCAAGACAGGCAATAGGCAAAAGGCAAAAGGGGGAATAAATAATCATTCTTTAATAACTGGATTTAGTATTAGACATGAGGCAAAAGCAAACAATTTATTGATTTTTACTCAGATTAGCTCAATTCAATTATAGTGGAATTTTACCATGAGGGTTCGATTAAAATTGAAGGCTATTTGATCAGATGATAAAGTTAATTAAGGTTGATTAAAATTAAAGTTTGTTAAACTCGGCTAAGTCATTGGTCTTTTCAAGAAGAGGATAACGAATTGCTGTTTCATCGACTAGACTAGATAAATACTCATAAGTTTGACGAAGTTCATAGGCATTATCATCACTTTTTGCTTGGTTACACTGCCAGCATACCAGTTGTAAATTGTCAAAATCAAACATTTTTTCGGGACAGCGAACCTTATTAATTATATGATCGATAGTGGCATAATTGGGATGAAAAAATATCTGATTGATTTGATTAATAACTTTTTCCCCTTGATAATTATTATATTCGTCACCCCTTTTGATAGCTTCTGACTGAGAAGAAGTTTTAAATTCTTCGCCATGTTTCATCTTTTTACCACAAAAAGGACAGGGTTTTTCTTTGGCCATTGTTCGATATTGATTCGGGCTAATTAATCCTTTTTGGGGGTGTTCGATAACTGCTAGATGTTGATTAGCATTCCAGATTTCTGCAATTTCATCGGAGCTATATAATTGAGACAACTTTGATTTTGATATTTTAGTCATGGCAGTACAGAATAATCATAATAAAGGATATTTAGCCAAGGCTTTATCTGCTATTTCATGCAAATTGTTAGAAATTTTTTCTAACTCTTGTTTTCCTTCTTCAGACATTTTTTTAGCTTTTTCAGACTCAATAATTGCTAAATCCATGGCTTTGACGAGATTTCCTTTATTTAATTCATGCTCAAATAAACTGACAACTTTATAAGTATTATTTTTAAAATCCTGAAGAAGCTCCCAAGAGCTTTTAACCTTTCCCCAGCCGCTATTATAATAGCCCTTTTTTCTCGCTTGTCTTTGTTGCTCTAGGGAAAGGCCATGAAATACTTCACTATTTCTTTTTTGCCATTGGCGATAGCTCATTTCTTCTAGTAGTAAATTCATTGCTTTAGTTCCTGTTCATCTGCAAAGTAACGAGTGATTTCTTGCCACTTTTTATCGCCATAGTTATTAATAATATATTTTTTAATATCCCCCAGTTGTCTTCGTAGTTTATCATTAGTTTTTTCCAGAGATTCAACTGTAGAGATGGCTCGATCTTTTATTTGTGTAATCCCATCCTGTTGTTCCTGAATAATATTTTTTAGATCGCTCACCGCTAGATTATAACTGTCTTTATGAACTAATTCCTTTTCCAGTAAAGCCTGTTGACGTTCTTGGCCAGTTTTAGATAGACTAGCCTTTAACCATTGACCTAAACGATAAATCTCAGATTGATCAAAGTCTAATAAATCTTGACGTAACTGCTCTAACTTGCGTAGCAACTCATTAACTTTTTCTTGCCAGTAACTGACTTCTTGTTTAAGCTCAACATTCTCGTTGGATAAATTCTGATTACTTTTTCCTAACTGTTCAATTTTGCCCTGGTGTCTGGATATTTGCAAGGACTGAGTTGAATTAACTTTGGCTCTATCATTTCGTTCTTGTATGATAATCTGGAACAATTCCGCCGCTACAGGATCATCAAGATGTTCTACAATCCATTCTAGATGACGTGCTTTTAACCTATCGCTCAAATAGCCCTGAATTTCTATGTGTTGTTCTTTCAATAGGGCTAGATTAGATTTAATGGTCATGACCGTAATTCTGACTTTGGTAACTTATCCATAGTTATTTTAGTACAAGTATAAGCTTTTGGAAAAAAGCAATCTTATCGGTCATGGTAGTTTTGCCTGTTTCTGGGAATCAACTCGGACCGACTGAAGAAACAAAGGAAAATGGAAATTTTGCCGATCTAGGGCTGGCCTTTGCTATAAGTGAGCTATATAGCGCCTCCTTGGCTAGTGAGTAAATTCTCAAACGCTAAAGCTGAGAGCTTACCGCTATAACTAAGCACACGAATCACCCAGACTGAGAAAATATCATGCGTATCGCTCACGATGTCACCGAATTGGTTGGCCGCACACCTTTAGTACAATTGAATCGGATTCCCCAAGCGGAGGGCTGTCTTGGCCGAATTGTGATGAAATTAGAAGGGATGAATCCCGCTGCTTCCGTCAAAGACCGCATTGGCACTCACATGATTAATAGCGCCGAAAAAGCGGGTTTAATCAATCCAGAAACCACGGTTTTAGTGGAACCCACCTCTGGCAATACGGGAATTGCCCTAGCGATGACTGCGGCAGCTAAGGGTTATCGCTTGATTTTAACTATGCCGGAAACGATGAGTTTAGAGCGCCGGGCGATGTTAAAAGCCTACGGTGCTACCCTAGAACTTACCCCCGGCTCCCAAGGCATGAAAGGGGCAATTTTACGCGCTCAGCAAATCGTCGATAGTATCCCCGACGCTTATATGTTGCAACAATTTCGCAACCCTTCTAACCCGGAAATTCACCGTCTCACCACTGCTGAGGAAATTTGGCAAGATACGGAGGGACAGGTAGATTTTATTGTTGCGGGTGTGGGTACTGGCGGCACGATTACGGGAGTCGCTGAAGTAATTAAATCCCGTAAACCTAGTTTTCAAGTAGTCGCGGTGGAACCTTTCAATAGTCCGGTGATTTCTGGTGGTAATCCCGGTCCCCATAAAATTCAAGGTATCGGTGCAGGTTTTATTCCAGAAGTTTTACGCACAGATCTGATTGATGAGGTAATTACTGTCAGTGATGAGGAAGCTTTTCAATTTGGTCGTCGTCTGGCAAAAGAGGAAGGGTTGCTTTCGGGGATTTCTTCCGGTGCCAATCTTTGCGCTGCGATTCAACTGGCCCAACGACCGGAAAATGAGGGTAAATTAATTGTGGTGATTCAGCCTAGTTTCGGGGAACGTTATCTGAGTACACTGATGTTCCAAAATATCGAGGAGCGCGAGTTAACTTTGGTGTAAAAAAATATCTTCTTCAGCCTCTAGTGGTTAACATTTGGCTTTAGCTTTAACTATAGCAGTTATCTTCTTGGTGGGGTAGGATTCAGTTATCAGTTATCAGCTGTGAGTTTTCAGTTCACTGTTCACTGATTTGAGGCTGGATTTTTTCACCTGTAGGGGTATTTGTAAAGGTTGCGGTTTGATTGCTTCTTTGCCGGAACAATTATCGAGTAAAGCCGATCGCACTTGTGCATCGGTTTCTCGCGAGAGAAGATAACGGAAGTATTCTTGGCATTGTTCTCGACGACTGGGGGAAAGTTGCATTTCACTTAAACGTCGGACTGCCATTAAGCGCATTAAGGGATCATTGACTGTTAATTTTTCTAACCAGCGATCGAAGTTTTTTGACTCATTTTGACCGCGATGGTCGAGAAAATGCCATCCTAGCAGGATTAAAGTCGAAACCGTGCCAAATCCTTGCAAAATTGAGGCCAGGGCCAACCAGCGATTTTCGGCATAGGTCCAAATGGCGACAGCGAGATAGGTGGCTAAACTGCCCAAACCACCACAGACTACCGCTAAAGTTAACTTACCGCTATCGGCACTGAAAAAAGCACGCCCCCACAGCCACAGCGATGGCCAGTTTTGACCTTGGAGATGGTAAACTCCAATCATCGCCCCCACTCCGGTTAAAGTGGCCAAAACTAACTGCCAATTCCACGCCCAGAGGATCAAAAAACTAGCACAAGCTGCCGCCCATGTCAAGAATTGACGGGTTTTTTTTGCCGCAAGAGTTTTCATGACTCGACGCTGCAGAGCGGGGGAAAAATAGGGAGGAAGGCGGAATACTGAAGACACGGGAAGTTTTTCACTGAGGGTTTGATGATCACTATAGCCTGTTCTCAGGCAGACAGATCATTTTTCTAGGTAAAAATCCTTGTGGGAAAAGAGCGCAGTGCTAGGGTGGGCTAAAATTGCGATCGAGAATCGGCTAAACTTCAGATTGGCGAGCTTAGGTGTTAAGATGGTTTTCAATCAAACTCAACTTTTTTTATTAATAAATAGCTCAACAATATTCTGTAAACTTATATACAGAACTCTAAAGAAATATATTAATTTGCCGTCTTTAGGGCGGTAAATTCTGATCAATAATCTAGAGTGTTAAGTATAAGTACCGCATCTAATTTTACCTAGTCAAGCCAGCTATCTAACTCATCTATATCACTTCCGAACAGAGTTAAAACGTCCTTTGTCTCGGTTGAGTCTTGCGGAAATTTTACCTTAAGGAAAATCTCGATAATTTTGAGTCATGATTCACTAGAATCCTCAAATATTCCATAAACTGGCGAGTTTTAAGAAACCTAGGAGGTTCATCGCTATGAAAAGCCGTCTTATTGTTTGTTGTGATGGAACTTGGCAAGATTTAGGACAAGGTTATCCTACCAATGTTGTCAAAATGGCACAAGCTATCACGCCACTTGATGATACTAAGGGCAACCCCATCCGTCAAATCATCTATTATGACGAAGGCATTGGGACAAAACAATCTAATACCGAGGTAACTGATGCTTTAATTAAAATTGCTGGAGGTGCTTTAGGCATTGGCATGGATCATAAGATTCAGGATGCCTATCGTTTTCTGTGCTTAAACTATCAACCTGAAGATGAAATTTATCTCTTTGGGTTTAGTCGGGGAGCTTACACTGTACGCTGTTTAGCCGGGTTAATTTATAATTGTGGTTTGTTGTATCGGGAATTTATCCGACAAATCCCCAAAGCCTACGAAATTTACCGAGAAAAACAAGACCCAAATAACGCACCTAACGGTAAAAATGCCATTGATTTCCGTAATCAGTATGGACGACGGGTTCCCATTAAGGCCCTATGCTGTTGGGATACGGTTGCTTCTTTAGGTATCCCCGATATCGTTCATTCTCTGCATTTAGATGAAAAGTTCAACGAACGTTATCACTTTTATGATTCGACCATCAATCCTACAATTGAAAAGGCGTTTCATGCAGTTGCCATTGATGAAATTCGTAAAGTCTTTGATGTAACGCTAATGCGTCCCCATTCTACCCACATCAGACAACAAAAAGAACAGGTGGTTCAAGTTTGGTTTCCGGGGGGTCATGGTTGCGTTGGTGGAGGTTCTCAGGAAGAATCTGGCCTATCCGATGGAGCTTTATTATGGATGATGGAACAAGTCGAAGCCTTGGGTTTGGCCTTAGATAAAAGTTATATTCAACATGGAGTTCATCCCAATTGTAGTGCGCGTTTTGATAATACGTCAAAATGGCCATTTAATGTAGCGGGAACAGCACCTCGTCAGTTTGAAGGGGATGTTAGCAATTTGCATGAAAGTGTTAAAAATCGCTGGACAGACCTGAATATTAATCCCCCTTATAAACCGGCTATTCCCGAAATTCAAATGATGCTTGAGCAAGAGCTTGGTGCTTTGAGAAAGAAAGAAATAGTCTCTGTTTAGCACTTCGCTGCCTCAAAAATGTCGCCTTCACTTTACTTACATAAACACTCATAATCTGACCTAATTTAGGAGGATTTGCCATGAAAGTATCATAGAACTGTATTGATCTGATCAAAAAGTGGGAAGGTTGCAAGCTTACCGCTTATAAGTGTCCGGCTGGCGTTTGGACAATTGGAATTGGAACCACTCGCTATCCTGATGGACGGCCCGTGAAACCAATAGCATCCAACTCACTGTAACTTCCTTAACTTGACAAAGGGAAAATATCCTATTTGTGAACCGTCTGCTGTTGTTAAAGTAACCTGTCCAGAATCAGGCAAAAAAGGAGAATCAATGATGACTACTCAAAAACTGAAAGCTCTAGTCAATACTGTTATCAAACAATCTACCCTAGATAGCAGTCAAATTACTGACCCTACTCAAAAATTTTCCTTGACAGCAGGAGATGAACTTGAGATTAATAATTACAAATCTGCGGACAATAATCACTGGGAATTAGAATTAACAACCCCTGTTAATCAGATGACGAAATGGTTCGCTTATATGCCCCATGTCGAAATTAAAAGTAATGACCCTGTGGCCAAGATATTACAAGACATTAAGCAGTCTCAATTTAAGGTGTATCATCGACCAACAGAACAAGATGGAGATGGAGTGGGGATTCCCCCTAATGGACAAGACAACCGTTCAGAAAGAATTTGTCCTGTTTACGTTCTTAGTCCCAGAAGACAAACAGATTCTTTAGTTAGACAAATGATTACACTGCTTCGGGTCAAGGATACAGCGTTCATTATTGCAGAACGATTGCTACAATATCCCGAAGATTATCTCCCCACTATTTCTCAATTTGAAAAAGCGGTCATCGTCCAATCTTTTGTTGGTGTCGGTCCTCCTCAACCGGATCCAACTCCTTATCCAGATTGGGCAAAAAAAAGACACGACAAAGAGTTGTGGAGACTCGAACAATCTATCCGTCTATTACAGTCGATGAATCGAAAAATCTCAGCGGTGGTTTGTGCGATGGGAGATTCTCAAAAACATTCATCCAAAGATGTGCGAGAAACAATGCAAACAAGATTATACAATCTTCTGGATAAGTATAATCTCTCGGCTCTCAAACAGCCAATTACTTGGGGAGCAGATGAATTAGTAGCAATGGGAATCGCTCAAACTCTTCCTAAAACTAAAGTGCGTGTCCGCATCTCTAATAAGGAGACTGAAATGTGGTACGACGGGAGACGACCACCCAGAGAACTTGTGACTGAAAAATTACCAGCAGTTGGGTTAGAAGAATCAGAAACTGGCTGGGATTTCGAGGTCGCTATCCTAACTCGTCGTCAAAATGGTAGTATTGATGATTATCAGAAAGACGACCAGGAACAAGCCCAGTTAGACGAGCAATTTCTGGCTCAATATAAGGACTATTCTTCCGAGCAGCGCGCTAAATTAGTCATCATTGATGGCCGACTTTTTAATGGGGCTTGGAATGCCACTTCTGTGTTACCTTACGATGATTTATTGGCCTTCGGTAGTTGGGGAACATTTGGCAATTGTGTTGGCTCAACTTTGGCGGTGGCAAAAACTCTTTTCTACGCTAAAAATCCCGCCGCTCAAAGACAACTTTATTTAGAAGCCATTGCTCATGATGTTTTTGCTAATGGCTATAAAGAAGTTCAACGACTCGAAGAACCTAAAAGCTTCTGTAATCAGCTACAAAATCAAACAGGAATAACTTTCAATCATTACGACGGATATGATAATCCTGCTACGGTCAAAAAAGTCTTTGAGGTCTTAAATCGGCGCGTTAATGCCAGAATGCAGGAACATTTTACGCGACTTCCCCTTGTTAATCACCGAGTCTTCCGAATTACCCCGCAATTTTGGCGCACTTTTGAGAGTGAAGTCCACATCTGGCCAAGATTACCAGAGGAAATTCATAAAGTTGGTATCTATCGTACTGATCTGGAAGCGATCGCTTTTAATCCTTCATTGGGCGATCAATTCGTCTAACAGTAAATTTTTCAACAATCCCATAGGAGAAATGCCATGACTTCCTTACAAATTCTTAGTCCCATCAATGATGCTCGCTTTGAATGTCTAAAACCTGTTACTTTTACAGGCAAAGTAGATCCTGGAATAGTCACTGTAGAACTAAAAGCAGATGACAAATATTCCCTAGGTAATAATCAGGTTAAAGCAGACGGTTCTTGGTCGATTACTTATTCAGGATTTACCAATATTGGTGATCGCAAAATTACCGCTATCGCTCACACTCAAACCAATCAAAATAAAGAAGAAACCAGCATTCTGATTCATGTGGCAGCTCCCTCAGATTATACTAAAACTATTTATGAGGGTTTAGTTTTAGATGCTTACAAAAACCTCCAACACACCCAGTCTCTGCCGACAGATCACAAGTTAACTGATGCCGAAGGATGCCGGTTATTTGAACAAGGAATCCTACCCATCCTCCAGTCCAAAACAACCTTTATGGAAGCAACGGAGGAAGGTCGAAACAAACTAGAGAAATTAGTTGAACAAAACAAAGATCAATACCATATTGATGACGCACCCTGTGCTTATTCCGTCTCCTGTGTGATGAAATATCTGGCTGAAAAGTTAGGATTAGCCACCGTCAAAGCACTTTTCCAAGACCCCTGTTTAATTGATAATGTTCAAGTTACAGGCGTTGAGAAAAAACTGCGTCGTCTGGGATTTCTCTACTTTTTGAAAGAAGATTACCTAGCACCTCGTGGGGCAATTGGAGCAAGAGCGCCTCGAAATAATCAGGATCAATCGTATCACATTTATTTCATTACCAAAGATGGAGAAAAACGTACCGAGTTTCCTAACCCAGAGAATCTTTGGGATGATCAACAGGGCAAACACGAAACCGGAATAAACGGGCCTAAATGGCAAATTAAAGACCTTCATGCTGAAAACCTCGATTTCTTCGATCATGTTTTTATGCAATGGGAGAATGGCTATACCGAAGGATTTTGGTTGCCACCGGGTATTTATCCTTTAAATCGTGGTTTCAATCTGTCGAATCTTTAGTTCCGTATTCTAACAATGCCCATGGGCCGACCGTTTAAAGTAAGTGGCACTTCGGTAATAGCTCAGTTTCTAATGGCAATTGGTCAGTCTCTTATCGTTTTACTGACAACGGCAAACGTCAAATTGAAGCGAGAGGATTTGATCAAGATAATCATTCTGTTGCTAGTGAAAAGATTACTTTAGAAATTGAAGCTTCTTCCATATAGCGGTGTGCAGTCGTATGAGGTACAGTGTCACGAGCTATAAACCATGCTAGGCAAAGCTTGGTCTGTATCTCACTCAAGCGCTTACCGCTATAAGCTGTGAACCAAGAACGAAACTCTTTGAAATTGGCGGTCATTCTGTTTGGCAAATTTCAGGACAAACCGCTTTTTTCTATCAATCAAAAATGAGTATTGATGCCGATGGTGCGCCGAATGCCTATCATCCCGACAATATTGGCTTAGATGATCTGAAAAATGCCGGTTATCCAAATACGTCTTGGTGGAAGAATATTCTTGTCCCTGACCCTCAAAATCCTAATCGAGCTTATGAGCAACAGGAGCATCTCATTTATGCAAGCGAGTAATTATACTTGTCCCTAAAACTGGTTTCTAGCAAGGCTTTCAAAATAGCTTGACATAAAACCTGATTTAGGGGTTACAAAGGTGAGCATGAGCAATGCCCACCTGAGTTTTTTTTAAGGAGTAATTACCATGAATAAAGTTGCTTTAATCACAGGTTTATCCCTAGCATATTTTGGTGTTAATGTCAATAGTTTGCAAGGGGCAAATATCACCTACAATTTTCAAGGTGTCATAACTTATGGAAATCTGACGGGAACTTATTCCGGTTCGGCTAGTTTCGATAATGCGGCGATTACAGGAGTGGATTTTGAATCTATCCCCTTGACCAATATTAGTTTTAATCTACTCTCCAATACCTTTAATCTCGCTTCGGCCGATGCCCCTCCCGTGGCTAATTATTTCGATGAGACTTTTCTTGGCATCGATTATAGTGTCACCTCTACTAATGCTTTCTTTCCCATCGCTAATTTTGCCCTGACTAGCGGATTGTTTAACCTCAGTGAAGCGGCTTTTACCTATACTCCTCGCTTGGGTATTGCGGGACAAGGTAGCCTAACTTTTAGCAAAGTTCCTGAACCTTCTATCGTTATCGGTTTAATCATTTTAGGAGGAATAGGTTTTGTCCTCCGCAAAAGGCCATAACTAATTTGAGACTTCCTTCGCTAAAAACGCCTACGTCTAAAGCTCTTGCTAAAGTAACTCAAGAATATATTTTGGTCTGTAATGAAGTTCCGGGGGAAGGCGATAAGTTGTCTATTTCGAGGTTCCCTATTTTAGCACGATGGTAAGTAGGGAGGCACAATTATTTGTAGGATGGGTTAGCGGTAGCGTAACATAATCAGGCGTTGGGTTTCATGCTTCAACCCAACCTACGTTCATCTTATATTTAATTCCACCCACCTACTTATTTCTACTCAATTTTATAGAGATAGGCTTCTGGGGTTTCCAGAAGGGAAGTCATCGGGCGATCGAGAGGGGGGGTTTTGGCGAGGGTAAAAATTGGAAATAAATCGTTCATTTGGATAGCCATTTTAAATTTCGGCTGTATATAATAACTACCCGATGGGCAGGCATTGGTTATCGTTAGCTCTCTTTTGGTCATAAAGGTATCGATATAATCGTACTGACCATGCTCTTTTCTTTTGCCTTTCTTGGCCGGATCACAAAGGGTTGAACCGACCGGAATCTGATTGATAATTTCCACTGTATCGGCCACGGATAGGAGTCTTTCGGAACCGTATTTACTAGCAAGATAACGTTGATTGAAATAGAGATTAGTTGCGATAGAATAGCCGATGATAATTGCTAGAACTAGACCGAGGATCCTGTCGAAAGTCTTAGTAAAGTTTAGATAGGCCAGACTAGCGATCGCCAAGAGGATAGGAGCAAACCAGAGTAAGATTTTACGATGGGAATAAAAATGCTCATCAGGATAATTAGAGGAAGCGTAGAGAAAAATTATCCAAGTGATCGCCAAAAAGCCGATAAGTGTTTTATTGCCTCGATATTTTTTGATGACTATGTATAGAGAAATGCCGAAAAAAATAGCAGAAACTACGACATTGAAAATCGATATATTGTCATTCAAAAAAAACACTTGATTACCCAGATAAACCGTTTCCCAAATCGCTTTAAATAGACGAGTGAACAGATTGCTCGATGGTTCACCGCTCGCCCCCTTCTCCGTGAGTGCTCTCACCAGTCCTTTCGTATTGGCGAAATTCCGAACTATCTCACTGTACCAATACATAACTAAGGCGAGATTTGCGGAGAGAATCGATAGAAAAGGCAAAAGACATTTACGAGTATTCTTGCGATTTCGATAAACAAACCATAGAGAGGCGATAACAGAAGTCACTGGGATAATTAACATCGTGGTGGTGTGTAAACTCACCAATATAGCGACGGTAATCCCGAAGAATATCCAAGCTATAGCCTGATAGAGCAGCGGCTTACTCGTTTCCATCTGGAAACGATAGAGTAAAGCAAAAACGAGCAGGAAAAAGGGTATTGGGCTAGGGGCCCAGGAAAAATTATTAATAAAATAGTCCGCGTAAATCGTGCTATACCAAAATCCTGCCAAACTGGACAGGAGAAGACGTTTATCTTGTTCTACATTTTCTAAAAGTTGATAAACAAAGTAGATTAAGAGCGGAATCGATAGAAAAGAAAATAGACCATTGGTAAGGACTTGAAATTCGGGATCCGCGCCGAAAATTGTCAGAGGGAACGCTAAATAACCATAGAGGGGAGGAATTACGAATCCATATTTTCCACCCCCCCCTGCAGGTCCCAATTGAGGAAAGTTTCCCTTCCACATATCCATCCAAAAGTAACCACCGCTAATCTGATCGGGATCGGGTCCGATATCGAAGGTAACATATTCAAAAATACTGACAATCCTGGTGAAAAAGGCAAAGGCGATCGCTAGAATCCCTAAAATCAGTGCTGTTACTCGGACTTTATTGATTGATTTCCCCATAAGTGTCGGTATTTTTATCCTAAAATTGTCTGGTAGCTTCGTGACCGTATCCCCGAATATTTATCTTCGCATGGTAGCACTAATTTCTAGTCCTACTCGGTTAGAATTTAGCGTTAAAGATGAAGTATAACCTGATTTAGCATTGCTGGCCGACTCCCCAAAACGAAAACCTCGTACCTCACCATGAAGATAACTGCTATAGGATTTAAGAGACTGTTTAGCAATAAACTGGACACACTCGCTTAACAAAAATTTTTTTAGACAGATATTGGACACAATCGGGAATCCCGTGTTAAACTGCCTCGATAAGATGATGTCACTCTCAAAGCCCTTCACTATATAATCTAATGGTAATACAATCGGTCAGTTTAACAGTTAAGGACTATAAGTCTAACATTCCCGTCGCCATCTTGTGTGGCGGCAAAGGAACCCGACTGCGGGAAGAAACCGAATTTCGACCTAAACCGATGATTGCCATCGGAAATCGGCCAATTATTTGGCATATCATGAAAACTTATGCCCAATATGGGCTAACTGACTTTATGCTCTGTCTAGGGTACAAAGGGGAAATAATCCGGGACTATTTCTTTAACTATGATTGGAATCAAAGTGATGTCCTCTTAGAGTTAGGCAATAAAAAAGTGACCAAACTCGATAGTGGACACGAGGAGGAAGACTGGCGTATTTGGTTAATTGACACGGGACAGGAAACCATGACGGGAGGCCGTCTTAAACGTCTCACCTCTTATATAGACCAAAGCAGAAGCGATATCTTTTTAGCCACCTATGGGGACGGGGTTTGTGATGTGAATATTGCGGATCTGTTGGATTTCCATTACTCCCATGGCAAATTAGCCACGATGACGGCGGTTCGTCCTTCTTCTCGCTTTGGCGAGTTAATCATTGAGGGTAATTTAGTCACTCAATTCCAAGAAAAGCCCCAAACGGCTGAGGGATGGATTAATGGGGGGTATTTTGTCTTAAATCGCAAGGTTTTGGATTTAATTGAGGGAGATGCGACGACTTTTGAAGCACAACCCCTAAGAACCCTGGCCGCTTTAGGAGAACTCGCCGTCTATAAGCATGAAGGGTTTTGGCAGTGCATGGATACTTACCGAGAAATGGAAATGCTCAATCACCTTTATGACACTGGACAAGCTAGATGGAAAATATGGTAAAGAAAGCATTTTAGCGGGGCAAAAAGGTCTTTATCACGGGTCATACTGGCTTTAAGGGGTCTTGGCTGGGGTTTTGGTTACTCCATCTGGGGGCAGAGGTAAAAGGCCTCAGTTTAGCTGCCAATACCACCCCCGCCTTAGCTGAGTTAGTGGCTCGTTTAATCGCTTCATGGCAACCGGATGTAGTCTTTCATTTAGCGGCGCAATGAGCGTCTTATACTGAACTCAAGTAATTGACAGATAATCAATCCTTTCATAGCAGGAGGCACTAAGTGGACATAGTAAATTCAATACATATCCAGATTAGGAAAATGCTCAAAAAGCCATCAAAAATTGATGGCAGATTTTTGGTAGTTGCCGCAGTCTTAGGATATTTTGGGTTATTGTATGTAGCTAATTTTTTTGTTCCCTATCACAATTTTTGGTGGAGACTTGGGGTTCCTGCGGCTACAAACCCCTTTATCGATCTTGCAGCCGTATTAGGTGCTTTTGATTGTGATCGATTGACTGAGGAAGTTTCCCTAATCAATAATTCCTGCTTCAAGCAAATATCTTATCCTAGTAGTTGGTCTTCATTAACTTGGCTGGGGTTAGAGCAGCGTGATACTATATTTTGGGGAGTTTTCTTTGCTTTAATCTTTTATGGGATAACTTTAATGATCATTGGCAGATTAAATTATCAAGAAGCTGTAGTTTATGCCCTAATTTTATGCTCACCACCGGTAATGCTTTTAGTGGAACGTGGCAACGTAGATATTGTTATCTATTCTTGGCTTGGTGTCGGACTGATAATAATTAAGAATAGCCGAGCATTAATTTTTAGGTTGTGCGCCTATTTATTAATATTTTTTTGGGGGGTTGTTAAACTATTTCCAATTTTTGGACTGGCGGTAATTCTTAAAGAAAAAAGAAATCTATTTCTGTTCTTGTCGGCTATTTTTACCACTGCTTTTATTACTTATTTTCTCGCTAGTATAGGGGAGATTAAAACTATCTCAAGCATTCATGATGGGAGAATTTGGTATAGTTTTGGCTATAAAGTCCTCTTTGGTGCAGTCAAATATATTCTATCAAAGCTTACTAGCGGCGAAACTGATCTTAAAAATACGATCATATATATGATGTATATAATTATGATTTTATTTACTATGTCAATCTTAACCAGAGTTTTATTGTCGAAATTTAAAATTTTTAAAGAATGGCTTAGTTCGGATTTTGTCTCAACCGATTCGGACAAATCTTTAGATAAAAGTCGATACATTGATTACTTCCGTCTTGCGGCAGCAATTCATTTAGGAAATTTTCTTGTTATTGGCATGCTTTATGATTACAAATTAACTTTTCTAATCTTTGCCCTTCCTCAAATTTTGGATTGGATTAAGCAAGAAAATCAATTGAGCTTACCTTCCAGTATGGCTTTAGTCGCTATGGTGACAACCTTTTACGCAAGTCCATTCTTATATCCTTGGTTAGTTGATGAAATGATCAATTGGCTCTTAGCTGCCAATTTATTATACATGGCAATTCTCTCTATGCCTGAATGGCTAAAAAGTTTAGTCCATAGGAGATTGTCTGGCAAATTTTCCGTATAAAAGTTTAACCACAGGCTAATGTATAGCAAAACTCAATGAATTGTAAAATCCCCTCATCCCTAACCCCTCTCTCACTCTGGAGAGCGGAGAAGAATTGTGTTTAAGAATTATTTAGACTGGCTCCGTTAAATACTTCCTGAGACTTTTGGCTGACTACTAAAATGCCCTTCCTTCTGTCAAGCTGTCCCAGCATAAGTGAGTAGCCATTTGACAGCTTTCAAAGCCAGAGCGCGGTGGAATTAATATTTATATTCCCCTGTCAGTTTTCTGACCAGTTTCCAGACAAAACGATTCCAAGGTTTTCTGTACAAGTACCGACTACTGGCCGTAGGTTGTCTAATTTTAAAATCAGTATTGCTGATATCATAGACCTTTGCTAGGTCTTTCAGAGTGAACTCAATAGGGGTTTTATCAACTAGCCGCTCAAAAACTTCAACATTATTTTTAAGAATATCATCCTTTTTTTTCAACAATGGATATGGCTTCTTGGCGTGTCGATTAAACAAAAACAATGCTTCTGTTGGCTCATAATGCTGCGGCTTTTGAATTTTACTATGGCCACCGCTGCGGGCATTCTTAACTCGAATGTCAGTAAAACACATTTGCTTCAGGGGAAAGGTTTGATAACAAACCCACTGAAGATACCAATCAGTCCGATGTGCCCCATGATAAATCGCCGGTAAGATAACATCAGCATAGCTTTGGGAGAGGATTTGAGATTCTGCATCATATCCACTAATGGGAAAGCATTTTCTGGAGATGAACTCTTCATAAGAAGCTTTAATCGGTAGAAATGCCCACTGTTTAGGATCATAAAAAGTTCCAGCAATGGGATGATATTCATCGAGCAATTCTTTTATCTTTTTGGGAATATCTACTCCTTCATCAGCAACAAAGGTAACATCATCATCGATAAAAATGTAGTATTCATAATCTTTAGGAACTTCCCTATATAGCAAGCTCCTGCCCTCACTCCAAGTCACTCCTTTTGCAGTAATGAAAGCATTGGGGTCATCTTCCGTTGCCCAATTAAGGCGATAAAAGTCACTAAATTCAGTAGTAAATAGTTCTCGTTTTTCTATAGTGCAAGGCTCATTACTTAGTTTGCCCTGTTCCAAAATACAGAAGGTTTTTTTACTCATTTACAAATTAGATAAAGTTCGGTACGAGTTCAAGTTTTAGCTTAATATATAGCCAGTCTAAACGATTTGCCAACACCACGAGCATCACGTCTCCAGAGTGGGAGAGGAGATGGGGGTGAACCGGTCCCCACGACCCACCTAGGTAGGCCACAGCACCCTTCATGTCACGCTCAGTACATAGCCCTAAGTTTGAAGCAGCCATAGGGTCGGCAGGAGGCAGGAGTAAATGATTAAATTGTACTTCAGGTGAGTTAAAACCGCTATGTAACACTTTCGAGTCCAGAACAATATTAAAATCCCTGCCACCCAAGCATAGCTGTATGTTCACACCAAATTCAAGCCATATACAATAAGTATAAATACTTAATTGATTTTCCCTTGAATCACGAGGCATCGAAAATCAAGAACGACTCTCCCCGCTCAGAAGTTCCCTGCTCCCCTTTTGTCTCAGCTAACCATTCTAGATGCCTAACAGCTTAACCAATTGACATCCTCGGTCAAGTTCCTGTATAGTAGCTCCCAAAGATTTAGGGTGATGGCTTTAAGCCTTCTCAAAAATTCTTTTCGGCGATTACTGGCAGAAAGCCGTTGAAATTAACCGAAAACCCGGTATAGCGAGTCTATTTGACTTGTGAACAATAATAGCTCCCCTCTCCCCCTGGGATGAGCCTGATGGGTTTTGGCAGTGTATGGATACTTACCGAGAAATGGAAATGCTCAATCACCTTGATGACAGTGGACAAGCTAGATGGAAAATATGGTAAAGAAAGCATTTTGGTCGGGCAAAAAGGTCTTTATTACTGGTCATACTGGCTTTAAGGGGTCTTGGCTGGCGTTTTGGTTACTCCATCTGGGGGCAGAGGTAAAAGGCCTCAGTTTAGCCCCCAATACCACCCCCGCCTTATTCGACCAATTAGACTTAGCTCAGAACCTGAGTCATCATATAGGAGATATTCGAGAGGCTGAGTTAGTGGCTCGTTTAATCGCTTCATGGCAACCGGATGTAGTCTTTCATTTAGCGGCACAACCCTTGGTGCGGCTTTCTTATCTGGAGTCGGTGGAAACGTGGAACACAAATGTTATGGGGACTATTCACGTTTTAGAGGCCCTCAAAAGCCTGACTCATCCCTGTGCCGCCGTGTTTATTACTAGCGATAAGTGCTATGAGAATCGGGAATGGGTCTATGGTTATCGGGAAAATGACCCCTTGGGGGGTTACGATCCCTATAGTTCTAGCAAAGCTGGGGCGGAATTGGCGATCGCATCTTGGCGCAGTTCCTTCTTTAAAACTCCTCAAACCGCCATCGGCATTGCCAGCGCCAGGGCAGGAAATGTCATCGGTGGCGGAGATTGGTCTCTAGACCGGATTGTACCCGATGCAATGCGGGCCTTGATGAAGTCGGAAGCGATTCCGGTGCGTAACCCTCTAGCGACTCGCCCTTGGCAGCACGTTTTAGAGCCTTTAGGGGGCTATTTACGGTTAGCTGAGTCTATTTATGAGCAGTTGATGACGGCCAATTGGCAGCAAGACAGCCGGGGGTTATATGGGGCGTTTAATTTCGGTCCGGCTCTAGCCTCTAATCGCCCAGTTAAAGAGTTAGTTGAGTCTATCCTACAACTTTGGCCAGGGACTTGGCTCGATCAAAGTGATCCGAATGCTGTTCATGAGGCTAAATTGCTTAATCTAGTCACAGATAAGGCTTTCCATACCCTAAAATGGCAACCCGTCTGGGATTTTCGGCAAACCCTCAAGGAAACGGTGACATGGTATTATCAAGCGGCGCAAATGGACTCTGAAGATAAAGCACAATTCCAAGACCTTACACGCCAACAAATCGAATATTATCAAAGTTGTCTGATCGATTAGCGAACTCAAGGCTGATAATGGTCCAAATTAAGTAATAATTAAGTTCAAATTTCTCCCCTGAAAGGAAATTAACCATGACTCAATCTATTTCTCCCCCCAATACAAATACTGAAGCAGAACTGCGAGAGCAAGTCTTTCAAGCAGTACAAGAATATTATAAGCACAAATTTCAACCCCGGGCTTTTGTGGCGGGGCAGACCTATATTCCGGCATCGGGTAAGGTATTTGATGAGCAAGAATTAGTCAAATTAGTGGATTCTTCCCTAGATTTCTGGTTAACGACGGGCAGATATGCGGCGGAATTTGAGGAACGTTTTGCCCAGTGGATGGGGGTAAAACATTGTTTATTAGTCAATTCCGGCTCTTCGGCCAATTTAGTGGCTTTAAGTGCCTTAACTTCCCCTAAACTGGGGGAAAAACAACTTAAACCGGGGGATGAAGTCATTACCGTCGCCGCAGGTTTCCCGACTACAGTTAATCCCATCTTTCAAAATCAGCTAATTCCGGTCTTTTTAGACGTTAAACTACCCGGTTATGACCTCGACATCGAGCAACTGGAATCCGCCTTGTCAGAGAAGACTAAAGCGATTATGATCGCTCATACCCTGGGAAATCCCTTTAATTTAGAAGCGGTGATGGCTTTTGCCGAAAAACATGACCTCTGGGTAGTTGAGGATAACTGTGATGCGGTGGGAAGTCTTTACAAAGGGCAAAAAACCGGCACCTTTGGGCATTTAGCAACGGTTAGCTTTTATCCTGCTCATCACATGACTATGGGAGAAGGGGGCGCGGTTTTAACCAGCGATACCCGCTTGAAAAAGATTGTCGAGTCATTCCGTGACTGGGGCAGAGATTGTTGGTGTCCTCCGGGTGTAGATAATACCTGTAATAAGCGCTTTGGTTGGCAGTTAGGAGATTTACCCTTTGGTTATGACCATAAGTACACCTATTCTCATGTGGGTTATAACCTAAAGATGACGGATATGCAAGCAGCCGTCGGGGTAGCGCAACTGGATAAATTGCCAGGATTTATCAAAAAGCGCCGGGAAAATTTCGACTTTTTGCATCAAAAGTTACAGGAGCTTCAAGATGTTTTAATTCTGCCTGAAGCCAGCCCCGATTCTGAACCGAGTTGGTTCGGGTTTCCGATTTTTGTCAAGGAAAATGCACCTTTTAGCCGCAATGATTTAGTTAAGCATTTGGAGGAAAAACGCATCGGCACAAGGCTATTATTTGGAGGAAATTTATTGCGACAGCCTCTTTATAAGGGGTTAAATTATCGAGTCGTTGGGGATTTAAGCAATGCCGATAAAATCATGAGTAGTGTTTTTTGGCTAGGCATTTATCCCGGATTAACCGAGGAGATGTTAACCTATGTAGCAACGACCATCAGAGAATTTTGTCATGGCCAATAAAATTACCGAACTTTTGGGACAAAATTTCCGAGCATGGGGGATCAACCTTAATCCACTGTCAATCCACTTAAAATCTTGAAAAACTGATGAAAATCACTGAGACAAGGATTCCTAAGTGCTACGAAATTGTCCCCACTATTTTAGAAGACAAGCGTGGTCGTTTTGTTAAAACTCTACATCAGGACATCTATGAAAGTCACCAGTTAATTATTAACTTTGCTGAAGAATATTATTCGGTGTCCAAGAAAAATGTTTTGAGAGGACTACATTTCCAAGTTCCTCCGCAAGATTGCACAAAAATTGTGTATTGTCTCGAAGGGTCGGTAATGGATGTAGTGGTAGATTTGCGTAAAGGCTCGCCAACATTTGGCGAGTTTGAGTTGTTTAATCTGAGTTCTGAAAATGGTAAGATAATCTATATCCCTTCTGGCCTAGCGCATGGTTTTTATGTGACGAGCGAAACGGCAATTATGTGCTATAAAGTATCAACAGTATATTCTCCCAAAGAAGATACAGGAATTCTTTGGAATTCCGTAGTAATACCTTGGCCAAATCTACATCCTATCTTATCTGAACGAGATCAGAGTTTTCTTCCTTTTTCAGAATTTCGGAGTCCGTTTGTTTATTGAGAATCAAAACAATTTAAAGAAAGCATGAAAGTATTAATTACTGGTGCGAGTGGTTTTGTTGGTTCCCATGTAGCAAGGCTTTTAGTAGCCGAAGGGTGTGAGGTATATGCGCTTGTGCGAGAAAGCAGCAACCGATGGCGAATTCGAGATATTCTGCCATCAATGTATTTACGGCAATCCGACTTAGTAGCATTTGAAAACGTGAATACTTATTTGCAGGAAATCAAACCTGAATTGTGCATTCACTTAGCTTGGTATGCAGTGCCGGGTAAATACCTAAATTCTCAAGAAAACCTTGATTCAATTCAGGCGAGCATCAATCTTCTCTCTCAATTAGCCGAACTGGGTTGTAAGCGGTTTGTGGGTATAGGGACTTGTTTTGAGTATGATTTAAGTCTGGGATATTTATCTGAATCCAGTTTGACAAAACCCATAACCTTATATGCAGCCACCAAGGTCGCACTTTCCACTATTTTGCAGCAATTTGCCCAGATAACCGAAATGGAGATAGCTTGGATTCGCCTATTTTATCAGTATGGACCAATGGAGGATGAGCGACGGTTAATTCCGTCGGTTATTTCTTCACTGCTGCGGGATGAAGTGGTGAAAACAACTAAAGGTGAGCAAATTCGAGATTTTCTTCATATTGAGGATGTAGCATCGGCAATTTGGGCAGTTGCTAAGAGCAACGTTTCAGGTGTAGTTAATGTTGGTTCTGGTCAACCTGTAACCGTTGGACAAATAGCACTTGAACTTGGTAATTTATTAGGTAAACCTGATTTAATTCATCTGGGAGCTTTGCCTTACCGTCCCAATGATCCCATGTTTATTTGTGCTAATAATGAGTTGCTTAGAAAAAAGACCGATTGGACACAAAAATATAATTTAACGACGGGATTAAAAAATACAATTGAATGGTATAAAGACCATTTAAACATAAATAAAATTGAGGAAATTTAAGATGAGTAAAAAATTAATTAGTATTGTTACTCCCTGCTACAATGAACAAGATAATGTTGAGTTTTCATATACTGAGGTCAAAGATATTTTTGCAAGATTAGGAAAGTATGAATACGAACATATTTTTATTGATAATGACTCTCAAGATAAAACAGTCAGTATATTAGAGAAAATCTCTCAAAGCGACTCTAGAGTCAAAATTATCATTAACGCTAGGAATTTTGGCTTTGTTCGTTCTACCTATTACGGTCTCTTACAAGGGGAGCATCTCATTTATGCAAGTGAGTAATTATACTTATCCATAAAACTGGTTTCTAGCAAGGCTTTCAAAATAGCTTGACATAAAAACCTGATTTAGGGGTTACAAAGGTGAGATGCTCCCTCTTACAAGGAACTGGAGATGCGGTTATTTTAGTCTTCGCCGATTGTCAAGATCCTCCCGAACTAATCGTCGATTTTTTGGGAAAATGGGAGGAAGGCTATCAAGTTGTTAAAGGAATTAAAAGCTCGAGTCAAGAGAATTCTTTGGTCTATAGTATAAGAAGATTTTATTATTTTTTAGTTAGGACTCTATCAGAAGAGATTGACTTAACTGCTAATTTTACGGGCTTCGGTTTATATGATCACAAAGTGATAGAAGCATTGCGTTTGATCGATGATCCTTATCCCTACTTAAAGGGTCTTATTTCAGAAGTCGGTTTTAAGAGTGCTAAAATCGAGTATGATCAGAAAGTCCGAAAACGAGGTAAGAGTAGTTTCAATTTTTATCGAATGTACGATCTGGCAATGCTGGGTATCACTACCTATTCTAATTTTCCGCTAAGATTGGCGACAATGATCGGGTTTGCTCTATCTCTAGTGAGTTTTCTGGTCGGTCTGGGGACTTTGATTTTGAAGCTTCTGTTTTGGAACCTTTTCCCTATAGGGATAGCGGCAATCATTATCGGATTGTTTCTTTTTTCTTCTGTACAATTATTTTTTATAGGTATTTTAGGAGAATATATTGGTTTGATAAATAGACGAAGCTTAAAAAGACCTCTAGTGGTAGAGAGAGCGCGAGTCAACTTTGATTAAGAGTTACCTAGGGATGTTCTTTAATCTAAATTGTAAAAGACAATAAATAAAGAGGAAAATAAAATGTATCAAATGAATAAAACTGCGATTGATCAATGGTTCAAAGGAGTAGGGGCGTTCCTACTTATTATTATTGATGTAAATTATCTTCTTACCACAAGATTTGGCAGATTGAAAGGAAATGAAAGGTATGAAGCAATGTGGTATCTATTCATCTTAATTTCCATTGTTGTTTTACCTATATTATTGGGTAAAGTTTTGAACTATTTAAGTTCTATTTTATCAAAAATAATCAATAATTGGCAAGTCACAAATCAAAGTCGTAATCTTGAGTTTTTACTTTC
>NZ_JADBUE010000304.1:0-8332 GCF_020245805.1 Microcystis sp. M179S2
CGTCCTGTAGGGGCGAAGCATTCGGATAAAAAATCTACGGTTTCACCGATAGGTTATTGCCCGAATGCTTCGCCCGTACTTTTTCAGCAAACCCTAATTAAACATTCCTATTAGTGTTTTATGTTAAATCTAATGTGTATCGCATCGCCTCTTCCAATTGCTGTAAATAACTAGAAGAAAGTGTCCCCAACTGTCGTTGAAGTCGTTGTCTATCAATAACAACAATTTGATAACATAAAGCTACTGATTCCTGATTTAAGCCTCCTTGTCCTGCGGGAATAACCATTGTTCCAGGGATTTGTGCGCGACGTAAATTACTGGTTAATGGAATTACAACAACAGTGCTAGTGAAGCGATCGATATTGTTATGTTGGACAATAATAACAGGTCGAATACCGGCTTGTTCTGAACCACGACTCGGATTCAAATCAGCTAGATAAATATCGCCTCGCATTTATTTCTTATCCTCTTGTTCAAGGTGAGATAAATAATCGGGTAAAATACTTTCTGAAAAGCTAATATCCTCTTGAGCAAATTCATTTTGTAACGATTGTGCTTCTGCATCTGAAATATTGTCCCATTTCTGAAAACGTGAATTTTTTTGTAAGGATTGAGCGAATTCAAGGACTTGTTGCTGTTTTTCTAGCGGTAAAGTCTTAATACTTTGCAAAATCTGGTCTTGAAGATTATTAATATGGGTGATAGACATTTCAACTTTTACTATATTTACACAAGTCTAACTATTCTACCATAAAAAACGCTCTTGTTGTCAATTAGTTAGCAACAATTAAATAATAGACAATAAACAATAGACAAAAAATAACCCCTCAACTGACTGAATGAAGGGGCATTTATGTTATTTTTGATGAGCAATTTAGCCTACTTTTGTGGTTTCTTTTTCTGAGGACTTGGATGGCTTCAGTTTGCGCTTGAGGGTTGAAGCTGCGCCGATAGTGCCGAGAGCGAGGAGGAAAGTTATAATTTGAGGAACACTATTAGATATGTAGATATGATTAGATAAGGTACAATAAAAGATGAAGATGCACCTACTTAAGCCATGAAACAAGTTCTCAAAAATATTGAGGTATCAGAGATTCCCACACTAATCGATACATGGATAGATATTCCTGTAAATTAATCGATAGTAAACAATGTTGTGAGTCCCGCAGTTGTTCCTATGGAATAATATGTATTGACTGGAACACCATCTAAAGCTGGTATGGCTAAAGAACAACGATGGAAAGTTTTATCAAGAAATCTTTTGTACATACATCTTTTTACCGATTTCACGGGGATCAGGCAACTAACCCTACTGGAAGTTGCACCAGGAATACCTGGCACTATCGAAAATATGCCATGATCATTTATACACTTATATACTTGACCAGATTGAGCTATTAAAAAGTCTTTGTTTTCACTTAAGTTAAATGTTTTAGCTTGTCGAGACACAGTTAGTCCCAATAAAGTTAATACAGCCGTTATGTATATTACACTTGTTTTCATTAATGTATCTCCTCAAAGTGCGATCGCCCCCTCGCGGCGAGGTCAAGCAACAGCCCAACCCAACACCAAAGGGAGATAGCAGAAGCATACACACTCCCCCCCCCATAACTGTATCAAAAGCTACAGTTTAATAAATCTTTATATTCCTTTCTTAATCCCGATAAAGAAACCGCAGAACCAAGTCGGTTGTGAACAGCCCACCGTTTTTACCATTTTTGGTTAGTATCTGGATGTGGTATTATTTGAGGTGTGTTTGGATTATCTGATACGATCAAGGTCTATGACAACTTACTATGAAATCCTCAGCCAAATAGAGAATCTTCCCCTTACGGATAAGTTGCGACTTTTAGAGGATTTAAAAACTATCATCAAGCCGACCGTAGCGCCAAAAGATGACGATGAGATCATTCCAGCCGAAGAACTTGCTGAAAGCCAAGCAGCATGGCAAGATTATTTATCCGGTCGAGATACTGGAATCACTTCAACAGAATTAAAATACAAATTATTTGGAGATAAACTTGGCTGATTATATTCTACTTAGACAAGCAGAACGCTACTTAGAAAGGATGCCTAAAAATGATCAAATTCGTCTTCTTGAAGCTTTGGATACTTTGATTTCGGATTCTACAAAATTAGATATTAAACCCCTTTACGGAAGAGATGAACTAAGATTGCGAGTAGGTAAGTATCGAGTGTTGTTTTTTGAAGATAGAGACAACAATCTATAGATCATTACAACTATTAAACCTCGCGGCGATGTCTATAAATAATACCAGAACTCTTTTCTAGACTGCTGTTTCTCCTTTCGCCATAAGACAGTGATTCACAGAGGAAGGAATTTCATGCGTTTTCCACTGTTTTACTCCTTCTCAGGCGACCTATCGCCTTCCGTGAGGGATTGTGGTGCGGTATGTCGTATTTGCTGCCTAATTATTGGGAATTAATGAAATCTTGAGGATGAACGATGGTAATATTGGGAATAGGGATAAAGTCATCAGGATTAAAGGTTAATAAATGGGTAATGTTAGAAGCTTTCATAACAGCAAGAAGCCTAATATCATGAGTGCGTTTTCCTTTAATGTTGTAGATGGTGACTAATTGAAACCAAAGGGGAAAAATATCCGGCGTTTCTGCAATTAATGTAAAGTTATCTAATAAATCATTGACATAATTTGTAGCTTGTGCTGGAGTCCAACCTAAACCATTAACATCAAGGGGGCGGGTTGCAACTACCCAAAATTCAATTAAAACTTGAGGAATAATAACACATTCATTAGCTGTTTCAACGATTTGAGTAATTACATTATTAGCAAGAGAATAAGTTGCTGAAGACGTATCAGCCGCCCGAAGCAAAATGTTAGTATCCAGTAAATATTGAGTCATTAGTCTTCATACATAGTGTCACGGTGTAAAGCTTCATCAGGTAAATTCGCACTTGTTTTAGGAAGTTTAGCGATTACTTTCTGCCATTTTTGAGCTTTTTCCTGGGGAGTGAGACTATAATCTGGGGAAGGGAGGGAAATTCTTGAGGTGAGAGATTCGGTGAAGGATAACACTTCTTGTTGTTTTTCTAAGGGAAGTTTTCTTAGGTTTTTAATGATAACTTGTTCAATGTTCATTTGACTTAGACTAATAGGCAACCAGATCAATCATATCTCATGCCGCAATTTCTCTATATTTAATAAATCTTTATATTCCTCTCCCTCATGGCTTACGCTGGTATCTGCACTACTTCCTTGTCAGCATCAGGATTTTCAGTGATTTGGGGATTTTGAGGATGGGTGATGGCTGAAGATGGAAACGCTCTCGACATTGACCTTGTAGATTATCATTGAGGGAAAAAACATGATGACCCGGAAAAATCCCGTACATCCGGGCAGAATTGTCAAAAGTTCGATTGAAGAGCTTGAATTGACCGTTACAGCTGCGGCAAAAATGCTGAACGTGTCACGCTCTAGACTATCTAACCTAATCAATGGCAAACCGGGGATTTCCCCAGAAATGGCTGTGCGTTTGTCAAAGACAATCGGTAGCACCCCTGCTTTCTGGCTGCGCCTCCAGATGAATTACGATCTTGCTGAGGTTAAAAAACCGGAAGATAGAATTTTGTGAATCCGATTGGGTTACAACACCAAACAACATTGGGTTAGTGCGATCTCGAAGAGAGCCGCCTTCGACGGTGCGCTGCTTCTGTAGCTGATAAACTAGGGATACCAGCTTTGATCAAGGCATCAGCATGACCACCAACGTAGCGAAAACTCAATGGCAGTATTTAGAGAAACGTCCTCATTCCTGGCGACAACAGCTTTGTTTTCAAGGTAGGAGGCTGAAAGCTTTTGATGTCTGGTCAGATATGATTGTCAACGATATGACTCCTCAAGAAGCAGCTCTTAATTGGGAGTTACCTTTGGCTGCTATCTATGAGGCAATTGACTACTGCGAGGCTAATCAGCAGCTACTCAAGCAAGAAGCAGAAGAAGAACGCCACCGTCTGGAAGCAAAGGGGATTAGTGTTGAGCCTAAGATTATTGCTTGATGAGGACTCGCAATCCCAACTTCTGGTTAAGTTACTTACGGCTGCTGGTCATGACGTACTGACGATCAATAAAATTGGTTTGACTGGCTGCACAGATGATGTCGTACTTGACTATGCCATACAGGAAAATCGGATTCTGCTAACTCATAACTGCGATGACTTTGAAGAGTTGCACCAAGCCAATCCAAGCCATTCTGGGGTCTTAGCGGTTTACCGTAACGCTAACCGCTTTAAAAATATGGACTTCAAGGCAATTGTCAATGCGATCGCCAATCTGGAAACTGCTAACGTCCCTCTGACCAATCAGTTCATTTCCCTGAACCACTGGAACTATTAATTCTGCTTTGTAGCGATTGCGTCACAAATCTTAAGTTATATATCTCTCACACTAGCGATCGCTTCCTTTCCCCTGTTTTACTCCTTCTCAGGCGAACTATTCTCATTCCGTGAGATATTGTGGCGCAGTGTGTCGGATTCGCCTTTGCCTTCTCCCTTGACTGATCCTCAACTCGATCGCAAACTAAATTAAACAGGATTACCTCTTACCAACCAGATGATAGACTGGGGATAATAGAAATAATTGAATATGGCTACATTACCGGAGGAAACCTTAACGAGCATTTTTGATCTACTGCGTCAACTAGCGGATCAGATAGAGTAGGCATCGGCAACGGAATGGCAACTTTTTACAGAATATGGGGAAAATGAACGGACATTATCAGAATTAGAAGAATTATCTAATGCCAGAGAGAGGGTAACTAATTCCTACTCCCGAATTAATAATATCCTGCTGAGAATTTTACAAGAGCAGCCGACTCTCTCAAATACGATGCTAGAGATGTTAGAAAGAGCGATTTTGCAAGGAACAGCCAGTGTGGATGCTGTTAGTGCTAGTGTTGATGAAGTAAAGAGGCAATGGAACTTATGATGACTTACCGCACCTCCTATCCCGATGAAGCAACGAGAAAACAATGTCTTGAAAGCTTACGGGAAACTAACCGCCAGATTGAGCTTTATAATCTTTTTTTAGACGATATACTCGCCCAACTGGAAACAGAATCCCGTCAAAAGAGACGAGAAAGGCTATTGCAAAGAGGGCAAACTATTAAATAGAGGGATGCACAGAAGAAGGAGTTTCAGGTAGTTTCTCTTGTTTTACTCCTTCTCAGGCTGTATATCCTCATTCCGTGAGATATTGTGGCGCAGTACGTCCTATTCGCCTTTGCCTTCTCCCTTGACTGATCCTCAACTCGATCGCAAACTAAATTAAACACAATTAATATCAACCGACGGGATTCAACTGACCTAATTCGACGCTCACCGCATCAAAGCGATTGTCCCTGGGACGATAGGAGAGAATTTCCAATCCCTACTTAACAATAACGGGTACGGTAGGGATCGAACCTACAACCGTCCGCTTAGAAGGCGGATGCTCTATCCATTGAGCTACGTACCCAGGAAAGCACAATTATAGATTATACTTCCAAAAGTGACAAGTGGTAGGACTAATTTTCGCCGTTGCCCCTCTTTGCCACTGTCCAAGCTTAATGATGGTGGTGGTGTCCGTGGTGATGATGGTGATCGGAATGAATGTGAGGAATTGTTACAGAACTATTGACAGATAAAGCCTCTTGTGATAGCAAAGCTTCGATATGTTCCTCGGCCCAATCGGCGACCATCCGGCAAAATTCGGGATTATCGTTGACACAGGCCATCTGCACATAATTAACTTGGTCGTGTTTGCGGCGTAAAGCTTCGATAATATGCTCCACATCCAGTAAAGTTTCGTGATTTTCCGTAGCAAAGCCAATCGGCATGAAAATTAAGGCTTTGGCCCCTAATTCAATCAAATTCTTCGCCGCTAACTCTGCATTCGGTTGCGTCCATTTAATTAAGGGGGTTTGGTGATTTAACCAACCCACAGAAATCAAGGGATAACGATAGATTAATTTTTCCCGGACTAACTCGTATAAAGCTTGACTTTCATCGATTCCCGACGTAAATCCCTTAGCTTCGTGGGGACAACCGTGATTCATTAAAATAATGCCAATTTGCGAGGGAAGACAGCTACTAGCTACCTCGGCCGCGATTTTTTCCTCCACTAACCGCGCCATTAAATCTATATAAGCGGGTTGGTTATAAAACGAGGGAATATAGCGCAATCCTTTAACCCAATGTTCCCCCGTTTGTCCTTGAGCTAAAGCTTTGTTAACTTGTTCGATCGCAATGCCACTGGTAAAGATAGAATCAACAACGAGGAGAGGATAGATCAAAATTTTCTCGAATCCCCGTTCGCGGATTTCCGTTAACACCTGTGCCGGTAAAAAAGGCGCGCAGAAGTTAAACGCTTTGAATACCTCCACCCGATTACCCCATTTTGCCTGTAAATTGCGCTCGATTTCCTGTCTTTGATGCTCGAAAATGTGGTTATGGGGCGAAATAAAGTGATTATGCTGGTGCTGCCATTCGTGTAGGTCAAATAGGGCCAATAATTTCGCTAGGGGAGGATAAACCCAAGTCGGTACAGGAGCGAACTTAGCCGTCAGCAAATTTAAGGCCTGTTCATTATAGTTGGCAAAGTCCTCATAACTCTCCACTTCCCCGTATCCCATTAATAATACCGCCACTCGATCGCTGTGGTTGTGGGTAGCGGCTAACTGTTGTTGATCTGAAATGGCAACCACGTTTTTAACCCCGATTTTCTAAGTGAAAAACGCTATATCACTGGGATAGTAGCACTTTTCTATCCTATCCCCTAGCACGGGATAGACCGCTAAAAATTTATAACCTCTACAGAATCATACAGATTGCTTATCATCCTGATTAATAAAACGAGATGTAAAGAAACTTTAAATAATGTTAAGATCGTTGTAGTCCCACCTATGAGAGATATGACAGCAGGCGTGTTTGGTAGCTTACCTTTTCCCAATCAGAGCGGCGATCAACTCATCAGTAAGGCGGTGAGTGCTGCGATCGCTGCATTATTCAAACGGACAGGCAAGCTGAAAGCCACTGTCCGCGCCGAACCCGTGGCCAAATTACTGCAAGGCAGTATCGACGGTTTTGACTTTATCGGTCAGTCGATGCTGATGTACAATGGCCTACGCATCGAAGCCATGGAATTGTATGTGCAAGCGGTGGCGATCGATTTTAGTGCCATTTTTACCGGACAGGTAAAACTCCGTCAACCGACGCGGGCCACTTTGCGGGTAGTTTTAACGGAAGAAGACTTAACCACCTCTTTTAATACACCTTTTATTGTCGAAAAACTGCAAAGATTAGAGTACGAAGGTAAATCAATTCACTGTCAGAATACGGAATTAATTCTCAATGACGATAAAACTTTAACTCTGAAAAGTCTAATTAAATTGGGAGAAGAAGAACCAATTCTTCTAGAAATGACCACTGCTGTGGTTGTGGAAGAACGGCGAAAAATTCAATTTGTTGATGTGGTTTATCAAGGGGACGAAAGATCGAAAGCTTTAGGAGAAGCTTTAATCAGCCACGTTAACAACCTTATGGATTTAGATAAATTTGCTCTCGATGGTACTCAATTAAGAGTCGATCGACTACGTTTAAAAGATAAACAGATCATCTTTTATGGTATCGCCGATATCGAGCGTTTTCCCCAAAGAAAATAGGCAACCATCAACGGGTCTAAAAATATCAAGAGTCTTACAGACTTTACCCTAAAAATGAAGTATAACCTAATTTGGTATTGACTCCTGAATCCTGACTCCTGAATCCCCAAAACGAAAACCTCGTATCTCACCATTGAGATAACTGCTGTAGGTTTCAATCGTGCTTGTGGCTACAGGGAGGCACAGGATCGTAACCTCCGGGGTGAAAAGGATGACAACGGAGAATACGCTTAATTGCTAACCAAGAACCGCGCAGCACACCAAAGCGCTCGATCGCTGCTATGGCATACTGGGAACAGGTGGGTTGAAAACGACAGGAAGGGGGAAATAGCGGCGAAATAAACCGTCGATATCCCTTAATTAAGCCAATAAAAATTCCTTTCATCGAAAATTTTGGGTCTGAAACCCCGTCGTTCTACGACGGCTTTACTGTTAAATATTAGAACATTTACGAAATATATGCTAAAATGTGAGACATGGAAAAAGCCTATTCTTACCGATTTTACCCCACACCAACACAAGAGTCGCTATTGCGGCGCACCTTGGGCTGTGTAAGATTAGTTTACAATAAAGCTCTCCATCTCAGAACACAAGCTTGGTACGAAAGACAAGAAAGAGTAGGATATACTGAAACTTCTTCAATGCTAACCGA
>NZ_JADBUE010000305.1:0-29002 GCF_020245805.1 Microcystis sp. M179S2
CTATAGCTTGTTTCGGGGCAGAAAACCATCAAAAACATGGCTACAGAGGGAATCGCTGACTCTAGAGATTAATGACACCATCTGTTACGCTAAGGTGAGCGATCACTATACAGCCAACTCTACGGAATCGCTCTACTCCAGATACAGTCAACGGTACAGCCATTTTCAAGGGGAAAATGTACCCAGTGGTTGCTTGTCAATTTTTTCTGAGAAGCCCCATGCAGTAAGGGTTTTGTTGATTTTTTAGTATTTCTGTATGGGTGAAGTCCAGCCATACCTCATTAGACTGAAAATCGCTATAGTATTTCCTTTAACAAATAGAGTAATCATGGGTATAATAAGAGCAATCTTAAAAAAGATGAAGGTATCCGATGGGTAATATTGTCGGGATAGATTTGGGTACGACAAATTCAGTAGCGGCATTTAAATTAGCGGGGGTGGAGGTAGTGACCGCCGCAGATAACTCGCCTCCGGAGAGAAAATTAACCCGATCGCTCGTCTCCCTAGCCGGAGAGGGGCTGATCGTGGGAGAGGAAGCCTACAGACAGATCAAGGCGACCCCAGAAAACGTGATCATGTCGATCAAGCGTTTGATGGGTAGGAGTTTTAGCGATACTATCGTTCAGGAGCAAATACCCCGTTTAAGCTATAAAGTCACTCGCTCGAGCCGGGGTACGGAGGATAGTCTATCGGTATGGTTAGGGGGCAAGGAATACGAACCGGAAGACATATCGGCCGAGATTTTAAAAAAAGTAGTAGCTAATGCCCAGAATTATCAAGGGGCTAACGGTCAGAAAAGCCGGATAAAGGAAGCTGTGATCACTATTCCCGCCTATTTTAACGATAAACAGCGTCACGCCACGCAGATGGCGGCAAAACGGGCTGGTATCATCGCCTGCGAGTTGCTCTCAGAACCGACCGCGGCGGCAATTTCCTACGGTTATAAACCGGATTCGGAGGAGGTAAAAACTATACTGGTGTACGATTTCGGTGGCGGTACTTTCGATTCTTGTTTGATCACCGCCGCAGGAAATCAATTTATAGAATCGGGGAAAGCTGGGGATCTCTGGTTAGGAGGAGATGATATAGATGCACAATTAATGGGATTTGTCAAGGAAAAAGTGGCACAAGAAGAAGCTCTAGAGGATGTGGACGCTCTGATCGCCGCGATGCCCCATTATCAAAGGGTAAGATTTTTAGGGGATTTCAAGAGTGCCGTAGAGAGGGCAAAGATAGATTTAAGTAGTGCTGAAAGTGCTGCCATCATCCCCGCAACCCCGTTGATCGATGAGATGGGTATGGCGATCACCATTTCCGTGACGATTAAGAGGAGTGAATTTGAAGAGATGATCCGGCCCCTAGTGGAGAAAACGATCGCCATCTGTCAAGAAGCGATCCGGTATTCCGACTATCCCGAAGATCTGATCGATGTGGTGTTATTAGTGGGGGGTTCCTCCCAGATTCCTTTCGTCCAACAGGAAGTTAAAAGAGTTTTCGGTTCCGAGAGGGTGGTAGTTCATCGACGGCCGATGTATGCAGTAGCGGAGGGAGCAGCGATCGTGGCTGCTGGTTTAACAGAGAAGGTAATGACCGTATCCCGTGATTACTGTATCCACTTGGCCGACAGCAGCCAATATCGGATCATCAAACAGGGGGATATATTACCCGTTAAAACCACCCACAGTTTTAAAACCGAAGTGGATGATCAGAGTCTGATCCATTTTAAATTTTATAGTCCGGATCGGGTGCGGGAAGAAAGTACCGGGGAGAAGTGCGACGAGAAAATTGGGGAAATGTGGTTAGCCCTCGATCGACCCTATCCAAAGGGTACAGAAATATTACTAGCCGTTTCCCTAGACGAACAGAATAATTCTCTATCGATGGTAGCAAGTTTAAAAAATGACCCCTCGATCAAAGTGAGTTCCGATTTTTCCCGCGGGGGTGAGGACGAGGCGATATCGCGACAGGTAGAAGAAAGTATCGAGGAGATGAACCGTAAGGAGTTATTAACCACGGTAGGGGCCGAATACGTCTATCAAATAGCTGGGGAAATAGTTCGGGCGGCCAATCAAATCCGCGGAGAGGATGGAAAATCGCGGCAAGATCGGGTCAAGGTAGCCAGGGAAAAATTACAGGAGTTAAAAACTTACACCTGCGAGGATAGTAGTCAGGGTAAAATCCTGATCTCCGAGTTCGAGTTCGTTTTAAAATACTGTCAAATTCTGGTTCTGGAAGAACAACAGGCACGCATCGAACAACTGATCGAAGATTTAAATAAAGCTATCAATAACGGTAATCTTTCGGCTATACAGCGATTAAATGAAACGGCACTACAGGAGAGGAAAAATTTATCCGAATTGTTGCTGCTGCTGCTATTGTGTCGTAGCGTCATCACCCGAACTGGAGTGGTAAATCAAGCCAGCGCGGATAGTATGGCGAGAAAATTCCTCGCGGTTATCACCGCTTTGGCAGCGGGGGATCGAGAAACGGCGGAACGAGAATTACAGCGATTATTACCGGAAGTTCGCCAGAATTGCGAGATCGAATTACCGACAGGCAATGTGGCCACTGGATTAACCCGATTTTAATTATGAGTAAAATTAATTGTCCCGTTTGTCAACGATCGAACGTGGAGGGGAATGTTTGCCCCAATTGCGAGACGGATTTATCCTCTCTACGTCTTTTAATGGAACTATCTCCCGTTGTCGATAATCCGACTGCAACTAACCGCCGCGGCTTATTACTGGGATTGGCTCTTTTGCTGTTAATTTTGGGGATTTTTCTGGGCGCTATCGCTTCTAATCTATTCCCCCGTTCCCTAATCCCTGTCAGCGAATCTAGTCCCGTTATCCCTCCTGTTGGGGAACTGATCGCGCCATCGAAGGAGGTGACTAGAACTGTCTGCGTGGATGGGTTTAACTATCGGGTTCGAGCGGGTGATTCCCTATCTCGTATCGCTCAACGTTTTTACGGAGATGAGTCTCTATTATCTCCCATACTTGAGGGTAATCCTTTTTTGCTTGATCGGCTCGATTCTCTCGAGGTCGGTGAAAAGTTATTGATCCCCAACTCTGATAAATCCTGTTAATTTTACCCAGTACGAATATTATGTTAGTTTTCTTGGGCTATGCTATTGGATTTGTTTTAGCTTTTTTTCTCGCCATTAGTTTAACGGCTGTTTTTTTAGGGTTTCCTACTAATAAGGACAATAACTATTCCTCAAGACAATCAGAAATATTAACCGGCTTTGGTTGCGTACTTGTCATTATATTTATCCTCTTTGTCCTCAAAAATTGGCTGGCTTTAGATGAGAATTTTATCACTTATTTTTCTATCACTACATTTGTTTTGATTTTCTTGGTTTTTTATGGACGAATAGAAGGAATTAAAAAGGGCAGAGAACTGGCGAATAAGGCGATAAAATTACAAGCGGAAGATACGGGAAACCCTTTCGAGAAAGGAAAGTTATCGGAGGCGTTAAAATTCTACCAAGAGGCTAACAAATTAATTAATGATCCTAAGTTAAGATCTTTAGAGAAAAATCTTGAACAAGAATTAGAAAAAAGAAAAAAATTTCTGGATTTTTTTAAACAGGGCAAGGAGTTGGGAAATCGGAGATATTTTAAGAAGGCTTTAGGGGTACTGGAAAGCGCACAGGCTCTTTATTCCCATCACCGAATCCGTTTAGAAATCCAGCAATGTCAATTACAGGTAGAGCCAGAAAATATCTGTCAAGTAAGACTTAAAAAAGCCCAGGAATTAGCCCGACAGGGACAACTAAAACAATCGAGAGAGTTAATAAATAAAGCCCTAGCAGATTTCCAGCGACTGGACGTTAAAAACCTATTAACTAAGGTAGAACAGATAACGATCGGCTTCAATTATTTTGAACAGGGAGTGGCTGCCGAAAAAAACGGCGATCTAAACAAGGCGATAGATAACTATCGAAAAGCCCTACTCATGACACCCGAATTAATCGATATAAACCGGCGATTAGGCATGACGAATATTAAAGCGGGGAACTATCGGGAGGGAATAGAACAATTAGAGGGAATCGAAGATAGGGAATCGATCTACTTCCGGGGTTACGGTTATGCGAGATTAAAGGAATGGAGGAAAGCGCGTCGGGAATGGAAAAAGATCGATCGACCGGAAATTAAAGAACAGATAGAGCTGCTCACCCGATATAGCCAAAGGGAAAAATTAACTCTACAGCAGGAAATACAAGAACTAATTCAAGAAGAAAACCTAGAATTAGCCCGCTCGAAAAGTGAGGTGTTTTTAGAGAAATTCGGCGATGACCCTCAAGTTAGCCAGAACTTAAGCAATCATATCGTCTCCCGGATAGCCCATCAACTCTGGATGTCTCAGGATCGAGAAAAAATCCTTATCAACGCCGAGAGGGAATGGGAAAGAAAACGCAATCTGGAATCATTGCACAATTTGGCAATCGCCCTTTATTATCGATCGGTAGAAAATCCCGCTACCCTAGAGAAATTAATACCCGTCTGGTTATCCGCTACGGCGAATTTAAATCTCAACACCAGTATCAGGAATATGGTTTGGAAAGTTATCGATGACGGTGATATACGGGACTTAGAGGCACAATTAACCCGAATACTTGAGGAGCTGATCGATCGAACCAAAGAAGACCTAAATTACTACCTGCAACTTCGCGATCTTTACCGTCGCGATACTGTCGCCCTAGGGTTATTACGGGATAATCCTGTAGAGGGAATCCATATCGAAGGGTTAACCATCCTACCTGGGTTGTATCGGACTCACCCTGATAGAAATACTGTTAAACTGCCCGATCAATTCTGGGCGACTCTCTATACCCGTTGGGGGGAATCGGTGGCTGCCTGTTTGCAGGGGGATCGGGTTCGCGGAGTCGCGTTAAAACCCCTAACCTGCCAATCTAATCTCGAACAGATAGCTAATACTTTTGTATCATTCCATCAAGGTTGTCATTATCTACAACAGAAACAGTGGCAAAAAGCCGAGAATCCTTTAAAAGAGGCGAAACCAGCCCTTAAAAATCACCCAGAATGGATTGAGGAGATCGATCGACTTTACCTAGAATTACAGGAGGAGATTGAGGGTTTCGAGAATCTATTAAGGATGAATAGAAATTGGTACGAGTTAGTACAAACTACTAACTCGAAAATGTATTACGTCCGAGATAAAGCCTTGGAAATAGTCAGGAGATTGGATGAGCAAAAGATAGACGATTCCAAAGCTTTAAGCGAACTGGAGAAATTAAAACAGATAGATTACAATAATGCCATACTAAACGAATTCATCGAGGAGATTATTTTTAGAAAAGACGTAAGGGAAGTAGGGCGATTGATGGAGCGCAATCAATTTTCTGAGGCGATCAAAAAGGCGAAACGATCGAGATCACAAAAACTCCGTCACCTTACCGCCCAATTCTGTCTCGATCTTTTAAGAGAAAATTATCAAAAATTACCCCAAGAATTACTAATAGAACTTGTTAGATCGGCTTACGAATTATGCCCAGATGCTCCAGAGTTTCGAGAAGTCTATAAACTATTTCATATTATTTAATGGGAGTTAGATTAATGTACGATAATTTAGATAGTAATCCTTACGATATTCTAGAAATTTCCCCCGCCGCTTCCACTGCCGAAATCACTAAAGCTTTCGGTCTAGCTATGAAACGCCGTAGGTATTCTATGGATAGCATAGCTAAAGCGCGTAAGATATTAATGAATCCTCAAGATAGGATAGTTGCGGATTATTTACGTCCTCATCTCCCTCTGGTTCAACGCTTGAAAACCATGTCTTTCTCGGAATTGTCTGAACCTTTACCATCTTTAGAAATCTTAAATACCATGGATGATATTAATAATTACGATCAAGAACAACTTAAAAAAGTTGCTGGCGAACTGGCTTCATCGATACTCAAAGACCTTAATTTTTTGGAGGAATAAGGATGAATAATTACAAAATTAGCGAAGAAGATAGAAACAAATTATTAAGCCTAATTATAAATTTAACCAAAGAGGAGGCAAGTTTAAAACAAGCTTTACGGCAGCAAGGAGAGAACAATCGCTCGGAAAAAGAACAGATTTTTTTAGAACTATTAGAGGTATTTGATACCCTCGAATCGTTATTAAATTATTTAGAATATCGACACGAACCAGATGATCGAGTCGGGAAAAGATTACCGAAATCTTTAAAAAGTGTACAGACAAAATTATTAAGTATTCTAGAAAAACGTCAGGTGCTGAAAATAGAACTATCCGCTGATCAGCCAGATTTTACTATCTGTCAGGTGGTCGCTCGAGAAATACGCCCCGATTTGGAAGAACAGACGATCACAAAAATAGTCAGGCAGGGATTTACAATCGAGGATAAATTACTCAGACCGATGGAGGTTATTACATCTAAACAAGAATAGATAACCCCTTGCCACTTCCCACTCCCAACCCTGGCGCTCCCGTCCACCTATTTTCTGAGAATTCTAGAGGTGCTTGTAAAGATTTGTTACAAGGAGACGAGGAAAAATCTGAGGGCAGGGAGACAAGAAAGGATTATCGACGGGGATCAAGGATTTCATCGGGAAATTAGATTGGGGATCAAGAAAAACTGATTGTAAAGTTTTCGATACCTCTCGCCGATTCTTGTAATAGTTCGATACATATAACATAGATGATCAGCGATGATTGTAAATTTATATTGCGAATAGCTCATCTTCTTCGGTATTTTCCCTATACTGGTTTTCATCAACTTTGAGCCGACGTGCAGAAAAGTTAGACCACCAAGTTTGTAAGAGGTCAGGAAGATGCAATTAACCGCAAGAAATAACTGGGGCCACGTTTCTTTAGCAATGCTAAAAAGCTTTCTTCTCTGGAGTTTCGTCCTCACTGTCTGTTTATTAGTAGTGGGATTTCCTTTAGTAGTATTAATGATGACAGTGGGAGCATTGTCGGCGATTATCTTACAGTCAGTTTTACCGATTAGTTCCGTGCTTTTAGTGGCGGGAATGATTATTGGTATCAATATTTTGGCTATCCTAATTAGTGCCGCTTTGTTAGCAGCAAAAGGTGTTCATCCCCATGAAGTTAGCTGGTTGCACTGGTTACACGGTGAGGTAAAAACCTCTCATCAAGCTGTTTATGCTTCTTGTCCCCTAACTTGCGGGGTAGTTCATTAAATCTGATTTTCTTACAGTGGAATTACTTACCTTTTTTCTATTTAGATTTATTTAAGTTTTCAATTGCTTTATCGGTTGACTATACAGATTCCAAGCTAGTGGAACCCGGTTTTACCGGGTTTTTTCATCGTTATTGAGCTAAAGCAGTTATCTGAATGGTGAGGTACGAAGTTTTCCTTTTGGGGAGTCGGTCGCCGGTCGTCGATATCAAATTATGAGAAAGGCTGTAACTGAATATGAGAAGATAGGGAAATAAAAGCTTTTTTGCTGTGATCGGTAAACAGTGATCAGTTAACTGAAAACTCACATCTGATCAGTGATCACTGATAACTAACCGGTATAATGGGGGAGAAAACCGGAAAAAATCGATGTCTAGCCTTCCAGAAACCGACAATCCCAGCTACAAGGGCATCTTAGAGGCATTAAACCATTTAATCACCGTTGTTGCCCGTTTACGAGACCCAGAAAGCGGCTGTCCTTGGGATTTAGCTCAAACCCCGGCAACCCTAATTCCCTACGTTATCGAAGAAGCTTATGAGGTGGTAGCGGCGATTAAAAGCGGTGATAAAACTGCCATTGCCGAGGAATTAGGTGATTTACTGCTACAGGTGGTTTTACAAGCCCAAATTGCCAGCGATGAGGGTAATTTTAGCCTAGAAGAAGTGGCTAGGGGCATCACCGATAAATTAATTCGTCGTCATCCCCACGTTTTTGGGGAGCTATCCCTAGAAAATCCCGAACAGGTGCGTCAAAATTGGGAGAAAATCAAAGCTGAGGAAAAAAATGACCCGACTATTAGCGGCAAATTAACCCGTTATGCCCAAACTTTACCACCCTTGATGGGAGCGATGAAAATTTCTCGGCAAGCAGCGCGAGTCGGTTTTGAATGGGAAAATATCGCAGGAGTCTGGGAAAAATTTGGCGAAGAGTTAGCAGAATGGCAAGAGTCCCTAGAATCGGGCGATAAAGAGCATCAACAGGCCGAATTAGGCGATTTACTCTTTACTATTGTCAATCTTGCTCGCTGGTATAATTTAGACCCCAGTATCGCTTTACAAGAGACTAATCTGCGTTTTATTCAACGTTTTTCCCTAGTGGAATCCGTGGCGGAAAAGCCTCTCCATGACTATACACTAGAGGAATTAACAGTTTTTTGGCAGCAAGCGAAAGCTAAGTTACATCAACCATCATCTGGGCAATAATGCAAGAGCAAGAAATTAATAAGGACAAATCTAAGAGTTTTTGGGCTTCTATTCGAGAAAATCTGCAAATTATCGCTATAGCTTTAGTTTTAGCCCTACTGATTCGCACTTTTGTGGCTGAACCTCGTTTTATCCCCTCTGATTCTATGTTACCCACCTTAGCACAGGGCGATCGCTTAGTGGTGGAAAAACTTTCCTACGATTTCCATCCCCCTCGACGGGGGGACATCGTCGTCTTTGAACCGCCGGCACAATTACAATTACAGGGATATCAAAGGGACCAAGCTTTTATTAAAAGAGTGATTGCCACCGCAGGGGACGTAATTGCTGTCAAGGAGGGCAAAATTTATCTGAATAATCAACCCTTGTCAGAGGATTATATTCTCGAATCCCCTCAATATAATTTAATGCCTTTGCTTGTGCCGGAAAATAATTTATTTGTCATGGGAGACAATCGCAATAATAGCAATGACTCCCATATCTGGGGGTTTTTACCGGAAAATAACGTGATTGGTAGGGCGGTTTTTCGCTTTTTTCCTTTTAATCGTTTGGGGATTTTAGGGGGGGAATAGCTAACAGGAATTTTTAGTCTTGATGATGTTGAACAATTAAGACGGAACAGGGGGCATGATGGAGAACATAATTACTCACACTACCTAAGAATAACTCTCCTAGACCCGATCGCCCACGCCGACCGATGACAATTAAATCAATATTTTCCTCTCGCGCCACTTTACAGATAGTTTTGGCTGCATGACCGTAAATTTGCCGGTATTCTCCCTTGACACCCATTTCTCCCGCCTGATTAGCTCTTTTTTGCAACATGGCCACCCCTTTCTGCTCGAATTCTTCCCATTGTTGCCGCCAAAAATCGAGAGTGAGATCATTCCCCTGGGCGGGGTAAATATCGGCTAAATTGGGTGGAATCGGTAAAGGGCTATAATCTTCCTCAGGGGAAAGGACGTGCAGTAGTAGGAGGTTAGCTTCGTACTTACTGGCTAAGGATACAGCCTCCTTAAAGACACTCTCCCCCATCTCCGACAAATCTACTGCTATCAAGATTTTTTGATACATTTTTCAGCCTCTGCAACCATGCCTTATTTAACGGAATCCGACGCTATTAGGAATGCGATCGATCACTTTTCTCATTTTCCCATTCTTTGGTTAGATACGGAAGTAGCCGATTACAATAGCAAGACTCCCCGTTTGTCTCTGATTCAAATTCTGGCTGATTCCACGGACTTAACGGGTGAGCGGGTGACAATTTTGGATGTTCTTGATCGACCCGATCTTACTAACTATTTTATCACTAAAATCATGCTGGTTGACCGGATAGAAAAGGTTTTTCACAATGCTAGTTATGATTGTAAATTTTTGGGCGGTAAAAGCCAAGTTAAAAAAATTACCTGTACCCTAGAGTTAGCTAAAAAGGTTCCCTACTATATTGCTCCTTTACCCAATTATCAACTGAAAACCGTGGCTGAATGTCTTTGTCATTTTCCCGCTATCGATAAAAGTGAACAGGGGGGTAATTGAGGCCAACGACCTTACCAAATGCAGGTTACACTTCATCTTTATAAGAAACGCTGTCAGAAATTGATTTTGTCTGACTATTTAACATTGCCAGAATTGAGATACAATTAAACAGGGATGTTAATAGACAAATAATAGCTAGAAAAAATTGCTTGCGGGGATAATTTCAATGACTGTAAAGATCGCTTATCTGGGGCCGGTGGGAACCTATTCAGAAACAGCCGCTTTAGCCTATGCTAATAGTTTACCACCCCAGCCTCGTCAATTAATACCCTATCCTAGCATTGCCTTGGCCCTGGGATCGGTTGTCCAAAATCAGGCCGATTTAGCAGTGGTCCCGGTGGAAAATTCCACCGAAGGAAGTGTGGTAATGACTCTTGATGCTTTATGGCAATTACCTGGGTTACAGATTCAACAAGAATTAGTTTTACCGATTTCCCATGCACTTCTATCTCCTCGACAATCGCTAACAGAAATTAAAACCGTTTATTCCCATCCCCAAGCTTTAGCCCAATGTCAAAAATGGCTAGAAAATAATTTGCCTACCGTGCCGATTATTCCTACTAATTCTACCACAGAAGCGATTCAAATTCTCGATCGAGAGGCCAATTCTGCCGCTATTGCTTCCCCCCGGGCAGCAAAACTCTATCATGTACCAATACTAATACAACCAATTAATGATTATCCCGATAATTGTACCCGTTTTTGGGTCATGGCTTTAACTTCCCATCGCCAAGGTGAGCGAATGTCCCTCGCTTTTCAAGTTTTAGATCAACCCGGCGCTTTAGTCAAACCCTTAGAAGTTTTTGCCAAACGTCAGCTTAATTTATCTCGGATCGAATCGCGACCAACTAAAATATCTTTAGGGGAATACATATTTTTTATTGATCTAGAAATTAATCCAGATCAACAGCATTTAATCGCGGCAACTTTAGAAGAATTAACCAATTATACCGACGCGATCAAGGTTTTTGGTGCTTATCAGGTGGTTAATTTGCCTGTAGAAAGTTTAGAGGAATTATAAACTAAATTCCTCATAAATTACAGAAATTAAATAGAGATATTTTAGCTTTTAAGAGAGGGAAGAATCGGCAAAGATGAGTTTTCCTCTGGGGTAGAATCAAGCTTTCTTTCCCCCACTAGAGGAAGAATAATTTCTACAGTTGTTCCTAAACCTTGACCTTGACTAGAGATAGTAATATCTCCCCCCATCATTTTCATAAAATTCTTAGAAATAGCTAATCCCAAACCCGTACCGCTAAATTTTCTAGTTGTGGAACCATCAATCATCACAAAAGGACGGAATAATTTTGATTGTTGCTGGGGGTCTATACCGATTCCTGTATCGATGATAGTAATAATAGCCTGTGTATTTTCTAGGCGAGTTATTAAAGAAATTGTGCCTGTATCAGTAAATTTAATTGAGTTAGAAATAACATTCAAAATTACCTGTTTAAATTTAGTGGTATCAGCATAGACTATAGGAATTTCTGGACAAAAAAGTAGATTGAATTTTAAGTGCTTACGTTGCAGCGATGCTGTTTGTAAATTAATAACTTCATTGATAATTTGGTGTAAATCTACTGGTTCAAGATTAACGGAAAGTTTGCCCGCTTCTATTTTAGCAATACTGAGAATATCATCAATAATTTCCAAAAGATGTACAGCTGCATTATCCGCTTGTTGCAGATATTCTTTTTCCTCCTGCTCACTATTACAAAATCCATCCATAACGCAACGAATTGAGCCAATAATACCATTGAGAGGGGTGCGTAATTCGTGGGAAGTATTCGCCAAAAATTGGTTTTTTAATTGATTAGCATTTTCCGCTTCTTGCCAACTCTTAACTATTTCCTCTCCCCAAAGGCGTAAACGTTCGAGCATTTCCTCTAAGGCCGAGGCTAACTGATTAATTTCTCGAATATTAAAGTTCTGTGGTGTAATATTTTGTGAAGGAATTTTCTGAATATTTAAGGCATAATCTCGCAGTTTTTCTAAAGGTCTAGCTAAATCCCTAGTGATCAGTATAATAGCTACTAAATAAGCTAATAATAAACCAGAAATCAGATAAAAAATTGCCTCCCAAATTTGTTGCAGAGGAGCCAGAGCTTGGGAGAGGGGACTAATGGCTAAAACTATCCATTTTTGGGATGATTCTCCCGTAACTGGACTGGGGAGGGAACTATAACCTGCGACTAACTCTTTGCCATATTTCTCGAAAGAAAATAAATGGAGAAATCTCTGTTGACCTCTAACAGCATTAATGATGATTAGATTGAGGCGTTCAGCATCAGCTTCTTGACTGATATGGCTACCAATGCGATCAAAATAGGGATGAGCGAGAATAATGCCATTTTCAGAAATAACCACGGGATAACCCGATAAAGAACCGGGTAAAACCTTCTCACGGTAAAGTAGAGAAGTTTGCAGAATCAGACTAGATTGTAATTGTCCTTGATTATCGTAGATGGGAACAGCAAAAACTAATTCTAATTGACGATTATTATTGGGAGATTTTGTTAAAAGTTGTCGAGGTAAACTTCTAACTAAAACATTCTCGATATTCCCAGCAGAGCTAGTCCGTTTTTCTGTCCATCTTTCCAGGGGCAAAACTTTGATAATTTCTGGTTCACAGGCTCGATTTAATAAAGGTTTCTTGGTCTTAATATCAATTAATTCCACACAGTTAATCTGATTAGGAAGCTGGGCCGTGAATTGTTGTAAAAAAGCTTCTTTTTCGGCTAAGGTTCCCTGTTTTAAAACCAGACTTTCGCCCGCAGTGATAAGATTGGCCTGCAAAAATTGAATTGATTGATCAATATTGTCTGCTTTTCTGATGGCACTTTCGGTGAGATTTTGACGGGCCGTTTCCAAAAAAGCCGATCGCGCCTTACGATAGGTAACATAAACTCCCATTAGTAGTACAGGAACACTAACCAAGAGTAAGCGAGAGAGCAGAATACGACGAAAGGAGGATTGACCGATAGGCATAGGCAGAAATTGGTTTGATTCTTGCTATCAAACTCCAGACTATACTAGCCTATTAACCAATCGGACCCGGTGATATTCCTCATCATTTGCCATGAATCGTCCTCACACCACCGTTATTTTAGCCATGAGTGCCGATGGTAAAATTGCCGACGCCTACCAGTCAGCGGCCAGATTTGCTTCTGTTACCGATAAAATGCGTCTAGAACAACATTTATCGCGCATGGATGCCGCTTTATTCGGTGCTAACACCCTGCGCGCTTATCACACCAGTCTTCCTATCCGTCATACCGATTTTCTCGCATACCGTCAACAACGGGGATTATCCCCGCAACCGATACAGATCGTTTGTTCTTATTCGGGCCAGCTTGATCCCCGGATGAAATTTTTTCAGCAGCCTTTCCCGCGCTGGTTAATCACGGCAGCGGAAAAAGTGGCGGCATGGGAAAATCGGGGTTTATTTGAGCTTGTCTTAGTCTGCGGTGATTGGAAGGCTATTTTTAGTCAATTTACCACCCTAGGTATTAAAAAGCTGGCGATTCTGGGAGGAGGTGAATTAATTGCCTCTCTTTTAGCTGAAGATTTAATCGATGAAATCTACCTAACCATTTGTCCGTTGCTGTTAGGAGGCAATAAAGCGGCAACTCCCCTGGGGGGAACTGGATTTATGGCTGATTCTGCCAGAAAATTACGACTTTTGAGCGTGGAAACCGTGCAAGAAGAAATTTTCCTACATTATTCCCTTGAACGAGATTCCCACAAATCTCAAAACTAGATTACCTTAAATAAAAAGGTTGACTTATCTTGTCCCATGGTAGAACAGCTTAAACCACAATATTCTGTCGCTTGGATTGATAAAATGAGTGAGATTCCCCAACAAAAATGGGATGCTCTCGCTCAACCCCTAACTACTCCCTTTCTAGAGTGGGAATGGTTACATAATATCGAAACTTCTGGCAGCGCCACGGGACGCACGGGGTGGCAACCTGCTCATCTAACAGTTTGGCGCGGTGCTGAGTTAATTGCCGCCGCTCCTTTGTATATTAAAAGTCATAGTTACGGTGAATTTGTCTTTGACCACCAATGGGCGGATCTTTCCCATCGTTTGGGGATTAGATACTATCCAAAACTGTTAGGAATGACCCCTTTTACTCCGGCGGTAGGTTATCGTTTTTTAATTGCTCCAGGGGAAAATGAACTGGAGATTACTGCTTTAATGATAGCGGCAATTGATCATTTTTGTGATCAAAATAATCTGTCGGGTTGTCATTTTCTTTTTGTGGATCCCCAATGGCGAATTTTAATGGAAAATTTTGGCTTTACTCCCTGGTTACATCATAGTTATATTTGGAATAACAAGGGTTTTCAAAGTTTTGAAGATTATCTGACGGTTTTTAATGCTAATCAACGCCGCAATATTAAACGGGAACGGAAAGCGGTGACTAATGCGGGGTTAATTATTAAAACTCTGGCCGCCGAAGAAATTCCCCATCATTTATTCCCGTTAATTTATCGGTTTTATAGCAGTACCTGTGATAAATTTTACTGGGGAAGTAAATATCTGACACAGAAATTTTTTGAACAATTATATCCGAACTATCGTCAGCGAGTGGTTTTGATTACTGCCTACCAAAATGAAAAGGATACTAAACCCGTGGGTTTATCTTTTTGTATTCGCAAAGATACTAATCTTTATGGTCGTTACTGGGGCAGTTTTCAAGAGTACGACTGTTTACATTTTGAAGCTTGTTACTATCAACCGATCGATTGGGCAATTAGTCAAGGTATTACCATGTTTGACCCGGGTGCGGGAGGACAACATAAAAAAAGACGGGGTTTTCCCGCTACTGCTAATCACAGTTTACACCGTTTTTATCATGGCAAAATGACTCAAATTCTCCGCAATTATATCCATGAATTTAATCAAATGGAACAGGAAGAAATTGAGGCAATCAATCAAGATTTACCCTTTTCTAAGAGAGAAATTGAGTTGAACGAGTAATTTAGATAGGGTTTGTACTTGGGTGCAATCAACTATGAATACGAGGTTCCGGGTGCAGATTGGCTAAAATCTCACTCTCGATCACCGCTAGGGTTTCTAAACGTTGCTCGATCACTGTCCGTTCAAAATAATCCGCTGCTAAGAGCCAATAAATACCATAATGACGCGCTTCGGAAGCCATGAGACTACGATAAAATTTGCCTAAATCGGGATCAGGACAATATTCTCCCAATAAACCCAATCTTTCGTGGGAACGCGCCTCAATTAAAGCTGATATTAACAGCGAATCCAAAAGGCGATCGGGTTCTTGGTGACGAATCTGGGCCTTTAATTTAGCACCATAAGGGGGAGAATTCAAGGGAGCGAGGGGAATTCCCCATTTATCTAACCATTGATTTACCTGTTCAAAATGTTCTAATTCCTCTTGGGCGATCGCCGTTAATTTCCGCACGAGGGAAGCGTAGGAAGGATAACGAAACATGAGATTTAAGGCCACTCCTGCCGCTTTTCGCTCACAATGGGAATGATCGAGCAGAATAATCCCTAAATTATTAATTGCCTGTTCTATCCAATCCTCAGAGGTGGCACTGACTAATAAATTAATCTTTCCCATCGTCGCTGATTCCAATTTGCTGCATCTTTCACCCTAACCCAAAAAGTCGAACATTTGCCGAAAAAAGCAGACTTTGCCATTCTAAAAGTACAGGAATCGGGATGTTAAGATGACGGGGAGCCTCTAGGGGTAGGGAAAGTTCGATCGCTTCAGTAACGGGTAGCTGCGGTAAGATATCCTGCATCTCGTATTGACCGACGTTAGCTGCTGGTGATTTTTCGGCAAAAGCATCCTTAGCCGCTAAAATTTCGCCTTTAGCTGTCGTTATCGTCAATCTTTCTCCATGGAGAAACTCAATCCCTTCAGGAAATCCCACCAAGCGCAAACTAATTTCTCGGGTTTCCCCATCCTTAATTCGTTTGAACAACACCACCTGCCAAGGACTACCAGTATCATCGCGCAAACTATGACGGGATTGATACAACAGCTGCCCCGGCCCCTCTAGCTGTTGTCGAGTTAGAGCTAGTGCAGACAAGGAAAAATCAATCTCAAAGCTGATAAACAGCAAAAAACTCACGAGAACACAAAATAATAATAGAAATCGTTTCATAACTTTATTGACATAACAGATAAAATCTGATAGCAACTTTGTCCGTTTAGCCAAGCTAATGCAATTGTATCGCCATATAGTTATACTAACATAATGTTTAAAAGGGATAGGAGAGTGGGCAGCGCCAGAGCTAGGTCGGGGAAGTTTGAGCATTTGTACTAAAATTTCCAATATGCAGTTTAAATGCAGTACAGCTGAGCAAAAACTAAGGATACGGCTTCTGTGATAGCCTAGATGATTGGTGAAGCATAAACACGGCCAATCAATCAGATGGATTTTTTACTGGAAGTCGGTACAGAAGAACTACCCGCAGATTTTGTCGATAGCGCGATCGCACAATGGCAGGAAAGAGTTAGCAAGAGTTTAGAGACGGAATCTCTGGACGCGACTGCTATTCAAGTTTACGCAACACCGCGCCGTTTGGCCGTGTTAATCACAGGATTACCGAGGGAGCAAGAGGCTCGCAGCGAGGAGATCAAAGGACCTCCAGTTAGTGCGGCCTACAAAAATGGTCAAATTACCGCCGCTGGTGAGGGTTTTGCTCGAAAACAGGGAGTTAGCACCGATGCTTTCTCCATTCGTGCCACAGACAAAGGAGAATTTGTCTATATTGAAAAAACGATTCCGGGTCGTCCAACAGCCGAGATTTTAACTGAATTAATTCCCCAATGGATTACCCGTTTGGAAGGAAGACGTTTTATGCGTTGGGGAGATGGAGATTTAAGATTTCCCCGGCCAATTCGTTGGTTATTAACTTTAGTGGATGGGGAAGTTTTACCCCTAGAATTAATTAATGGCTCTACCACTTTAACCAGCGATCGCTTAACTTTTGGTCATCGCATTCTACACCCGCAATCCTTAGCCATTAGTCATCCCCAAGCATATTTAACCAGTTTGCGCTCGATTTTTGTGGAAGCGGATCCGCAAGTGCGTCAACAGATAATTACTGATCAGATTACCACCCTGGCTAAAAAACTCCAGGGAGTGGCAGAAATTCCCGCCGATTTATTAGCAGAAGTGACTAACTTAGTCGAATATCCCACGGCAATTATTGGCAAATTTGACGATGAATTTCTGGAATTACCCCCAGAAGTAATTATTACCGTGATGGTGACACACCAGCGTTATTTCCCAGTGAAAACTCCCCAGGGTTTGTCACCCTATTTTATTACTATTTCCAATGGCGATCCCCAGAAATCGGAGATTATTTCCGCGGGAAATGAAAGGGTTATCCGCGCACGGTTAGCTGATGCCAGATTTTTCTATACTGCCGATTGTGATGAACCCTTAGATAGTTTTCTTCCCCAACTGGAAACCGTCACTTTCCAAGAAGAATTGGGAACCATGCGCGATAAAGTCGATCGAATTATGGAAATTGCCCAGATGATCGTCGAACAGTTAAATCTCGATGAACAAAGTCGCAGTGATATAGAGTCCACTGCCATGCTTTGTAAAGCGGATTTAGTTACCCAAATGGTCTATGAATTTCCCGAATTACAGGGAGTAATGGCCGAAAAATATGCTTTAATTAGTGGTGAATCGCCTGTAGTTGCCCGGGGCATTTTTGAACATTATCTGCCTCGCAATGCTGGGGATATACTCCCGGAAACAATAACCGGTCAAGTGGTGGGAATTGCCGATCGCTTAGATACTTTAGTCGGTATTTTTGGACTGGGAATGCTGCCCACTGGTTCCTCAGATCCCTTCGCTCTCCGTCGGGCTGCCAATGCAATAATTAGTATTATCTGGTCAGCCGATTTTAATATCAATCTTTTGGCATTAATTGAGCAAATAGCTCAGGATTTTGTCACCAGTCATCCCGATAAACCCAACCCGGCCAATCTGATTAAAGATTTCTTTTTACAACGTCTGCAAACTCTCTTAAGTGATGATTTTAGGATAGATTATGATCTCGTTAATGCAGTTTTAGGGGAAAACGATCCAGAGTATAAGTCTCGCGCTTTAGAAAATTTATTAGATACCCGTGAACGCGCTCGCTTTTTATGCCAAATTCGTCAGGATGGTCAGTTAGCCAACATCTATGAAACCGTCAATCGCTCGACCCGTTTGGCACAAAAAGGAGATTTAGATACAACTACCCTAGAAGCCAAGGCAATCATCGATACGGAGTTATTTGAACAATCCTCCGAACAGGCATTTTATGACGCTTTAATTGCCCTAATTCCCGAAACTATCAGCGCAAGAGAGCAAAGAGATTATCAGCGTCTCGTCACTGCTTTAACGGCAATTTCTCCCGTGGTGGCTGACTTTTTCGATGGCGAAAATAGTGTGTTAGTCATGGCCGAAAAAGAATCTGTCCGTCGCAATCGTTTAAATCTGTTGGGTTTACTGCGAAATCACGCCCGAGTTCTAGCAGATTTTGGGGCAATTGTCAAGGGATAATTCAGTTATCAGTTATCAGTTATCAGTTATCAGTTATCAGATTTGAGTTTTCAGTGGACAGTGGTAATCAGTGAGCAGTTGTCAATAGACTACCTTTATTGATTCTCCCCATCACCCCATCACCCCATTTCCCCATCACCCCATCACCCCACTTCCCCATCTCCCCATCCCCCCACACCCCACACCCCACACCCCCACTGAATAACTGATAACTGAAATGGCCAATTCCGAACTACAGCAACAAGTCCAAAGATTACATCGACTGACGGTATGGGGTCGTTGGTTATTCGTGTTGGGTTGTTGGTTAGGGATTGGTTCGGCGAGTTTATGGGTTTTATGGGATGATATAGCCTTAATGCGGCAATATTTTACTTGGACAGCCCTTAGATACGCTTTAGCTTTCAATTACTGGCCTTCTATCGGTCTAGCCTTTTGTTTTGCCATTACAGGAGCAGTGTTAGTCTGGCAAAGTCGCAACATTATTTTAGGACTTTCCCCCAGAGAAAAACTGCGCTTAGAGCAACGGGTGCAGAAAATTCGGGCCGAAGGGTCGCGTCATCCCCTCTGGCGCTGGATCTTAAAAAGCAGGGAAAAAGACTTACAATGATAAAGCTTTGCTGAAAGCTGACGGCTAGAATCCCCACTAGATATAATTCTTTACGCAAAAACTCTTGACTTTTGAATCCACCTATGACCGTGACTCCCCAAGCTCCTCCGAAAACTCGCCGCGTGGTTTTTCCCTTCACCGCTATTGTCGGCCAGGAAGAAATGAAATTATCCCTAATGCTCAACGTCATCGACCCCAAAATTGGCGGGGTGATGATTATGGGAGATCGAGGTACGGGAAAATCGACCACCATTAGGGCTTTAGCCGACCTTTTACCAGAAATTGACGTAGTTGCTAACGATCCCTTTAATTCTGACCCCAATGATCCTGATTTAATGAGCGATGAGGTGCGGCAAAGGGTGGACGAGGCCATCCCCTTGACCATTGCCAAGAAAAAAGTCACTATGGTAGATTTGCCCCTCGGTGCGACGGAGGATCGGGTCTGTGGCACGATTGACATCGAAAAGGCCCTGTCAGAAGGGGTAAAAGCTTTTGAACCTGGTTTGCTGGCCAAAGCTAACCGCGGCATTCTCTATGTGGATGAAGTCAATTTACTTGACGATCACCTCGTCGATGTGCTATTGGATTCGGCCGCTAGTGGTTGGAATACGGTGGAACGGGAAGGAATTTCCATTCGTCACCCGGCCCGGTTTGTTTTGGTGGGATCGGGCAACCCAGAAGAGGGAGAATTGCGCCCACAACTGCTCGATCGCTTCGGAATGCACGCCGAGATTCACACCGTCAAAGAACCACCTCTACGGGTCAAAATCGTGGAACAGCGTGCGGAATTTGATGGCAATCCGATCTCGTTTTTAGAGAAATATAACTTAGAACAGGAAGAACTACAAAGAAAGCTAGTGGAGGCCCAAAATCTTTTGCCTTCCGTGGAGCTTGATTATGAGCTGCGGGTGAAAATTTCCGAGGTTTGTTCCGAGTTGGACGTGGACGGATTGCGCGGCGATATCGTTACCAATCGCGCCGCTAAAGCTCTGGCCGCTTTGGAAGGACGGACAACTGTGACGGTAGATGATATCCGTCGGGTAATTGTTCTCTGTTTACGTCACCGTTTGCGGAAAGATCCGCTAGAATCGATCGATTCTGGTTATAAAGTCTTGAAAGCTTTTAATCGCGTCTTTGGATTAGAAGAAAATTCCTAAATCTAATTCACCCTCTCCCCGAAGAGAGGGTTTTTGACTGGATTTAGAGATGAAGGCCAAAAAGGGCTAGATGTGGCCGAATAAGCTAGAATTTTATCGATCGCTGTTATTCTCTGGGGGAATGTCCATGTGGGTTGAAAGTATAAAACTCGAAAACATTAAATGCTTCCAGAATCAAGAGATTAAATTTATTAGTAATCCCAATAATCAACGTCATTGGCGCGCTAAACCTTATCATTGGATCACTTTATTAGGAGAAAATGGAGTAGGAAAAAGCACGATTTTACAGGCTTTGGCTTTACTGCTCGCGGGACCAGAAGCAGCCAAAGAATTATTACCACGTCCGACTGGTTGGATATGTAATCCCAAGACACCGGGTAAATTAACCGCAGTGCTTCATCAAGAAGATGGGGATGCGGGAAAATTTGGTACGGATAAAACTCGAAAAACTTTTGCTTATTCCTATTTTGTTACAGGCAAGGAAAGGTTAGAGTTAGGAGGCAGTAAGGACAAACAAACTTATACAGAACCAGCATTAATCGAAGAAAATACTAAAATTTTAAGTTGGTTGCGAGCCAATGCTTTTGCCTCCGATAATCATGGTTGGTTTGCCGTCGGTTATGGAGCTTTCCGTCGTTTGACACGAGTGAGTCAAGTGATTATTCCTAGTCTTGAACCCCCGCAACGCTCTAGCAACTTTTTCAGCCAATTTAACGAGGATACATCTTTAAGTTCTTTTGAGAGATGGATGGTGTATTTAGATTATCGAATAGCCAAAAATCCTGAAGATAGTAAATCTAAACAAATGAAAAAAATCGGCGAAGAAGCAATTACTAAACTGTTACCCGGTAATGTAGAAATTGCTGAAGTAACTGCCGATGGCTTGATTCAGTTTCTAGTTAACGGTCAAAAAGTTCCAACCATTAGTTTATCCGATGGTTTTCGGAGTATGATTGCTTTAGCTGGGGATTTAATTTGGCGATTATTACAATCCTTCCCCAATCTAGATAACCCCACAGAGGCTTCTGGAGTCGTCTTAATCGATGAGTTAGATATTCATTTACATCCTTCTTGGCAAAGGGAAATTGCTGGATGGTTACAGGAAGTTTTTCCCAAGCTTCAATTCTTTGTCGCTACTCATAGTCCTTTAATCGCTGCCGGTGCAGGGCCAAATTCTTTAACCCTACGAATCGATCTGGTAGCGGGTGAATCAGAGATTGTAGAAATTCCTTATTTAGAATTAGCGGCTAATGTTGATCGTACTTTAACAAGTTCTGCTTTTGGTCTGAAATCAACCTTTCCCACTGATACAGAAAATAAAATTAAGCGTTACCACCAACTAAATCGTAAAAAGAAAAATCTGGCGGCAGCAGAAAAGCAAGAATATGAACAACTGTCATTATTTGTTGGAGAAGTTAAACCCTTTGGCGAAATTAGTCAACCTAATAGTTTAGAATCCCGAATTGATGCCTTACTAGAGGAGCGTTTATCTTGATTGCTGTCACCAGAATATCAGAGCCACGCGTATTAGCTAAAAATGCCGCTCGTTGGCTAGAGGCTTTAGAATCAATAAAATCAAACAACAAGGCAACTAAAGCTCAAATTAACCAAGCACAAAATAAATACAGTCATCCGCAAGTTAAAGACGCATTAGTTAAAATGTTTAATGGGAAATGCGCTTACTGTGAAAGTAAGATTACAGTGGTAACTTACGGAGCGATCGAACATTTTTATCCAAAAAGCCAGTATCCTGATCTGACTTTTACTTGGGAGAATTTACTGCTTTCTTGTGATAAATGTAATGATGCCAATCACAAAGGCACAAATTTTCCTCTCGATGATATCACAGGAAATCCTCTGTTAATAGACCCCACGGATGGAGTAACCGATCCGAATACACATCTTGAATTTATTTGGGATGAAATGGCAAAATTGGCCAGTGTTTATGGTCGGGATCGGCGTGGTCAAATTGTTGAAGATTTGTTCGATCTCAATGGTATGCGTGGACGAAAAGAATTAATTAACTATCGTAGTCAATATATTAAAAGGTTGTTAGCATTATTACGTTTCGCAAAACAAGGAGACTCGGAGGCTTTATCTTTACTGCAAGAAGCTTGTCAATCGGGAGCGGAATATTATGCTTTTGCTAGTATTTATATACTGCCTCATTTGCCTCCCTAAAATCAGGGGTAATTATTATCTACAGTCTGAAAAACAAAATTTCTTGCTTATTATTCTCACCTTACTTGCTATTTATGTCTCGTCCTGTTGTTTATTTTGCCGTTACTAATCATGGTTTTGGCCATGCTGTCCGCAGTGCTTCGGTGGTAGCTAATATTATTGAACTTAATCCCGAAATTTTGCCGATATTAGTCACCACGGCCCCGCGCTGGTTATTAGATTCCTATATATCCGGAGAATATATTCAAAGACATCGGGGGTTTGATGTGGGAGTAATCCAATCGGATAGTTTAACGATGGATAAATTAGCTACTAAAGAAAAATTAGAACAAATAATTGCTCAATCAAGGGCAATTATTGCCAGTGAAGTTAATTTTATTAAAACTAATCGTGTGGGTTTAGTTGTGGCAGATTTACCGCCTTTAGCGGCACTAATTGCCAAAAGCGCGGGGCTTCCTTGTTGGATGATCGGTAACTTCGGCTGGGATTTTATCTATCGTGATTGGGGTGAAGAATTTGCCAGTATTAGTGATTGGATTAGTCGTTGTTATAATCAATGCGATCGCTTATTTAAACTGCCTTTAGCAGAAGCAATGACAGCATTTCCCCATGTTACCGAGGCAGGTTTAACCGGAGGTACACCCCGCTATAGTGAAGAACAATTGCGACAGGAATTTAAGCTAAATGCCCCCAAAGAAAAAACTATTTTATTGAGTTTTGGGGGGTTAGGATTAGAAGCAATTCCCTATGATAACCTCGCCAGTTTTCCCGATTGGCAATTTATCACTTTTGAAAAAAACGCGCCCGAATTGCCCAATTTAGTCCGCTTACAGGATAAACCAGATCGGAGCTATCGTCCCGTGGATTTTATGCCCCTGTGCGATCGAATTATTTCCAAACCGGGATATAGTACCTTTGCCGAGGCTTTAAAATTAGAGGTGCCGATTGTTTCCCTAATGCGAGAAGGTTTCGCCGAATCAGCGATTTTATTGGCTGGAATCCAAGATTATAGTGATCATCAAATTATTAGCAGTGAAGAATTTTTTCAAGGTAATTGGGACTTTTTGCGCCAAGCCCCCCAACCGCCACGACTAAAGGTTAAACTGGCTAAAGATGGTGCAGAATCGATAGCAAGAGCCATCGTAGAATACTTTGAGAGGTAATAGTAATGATTAACTTAGCCAATTTAACCTCGGATGATTAGCGGTGAATTTAGTTATCGGTCAGCCGTCCCTAGTTTATTGAACAAAGTCCTAGAAATCAGCCAAATTACCGCCCTATTTTTTGACAATCACATTCGGGATAATCAGGGCAGTATCAGCCTCGAAATCGTCAAAAACACCGATAACCATCCGGAGAAAGTTGACGGCGAACCGGAGCCGAGAACTAGGGAGACAGAAACAAGATCGGGCAGAAAGCCGATACTTGTTACAATAGTTTACAAATCACCCTGCCCCGTCACCGAACTATGTCCGAACAGATGATCTCCCCAGAGACGCAAAACCCAGAAGCGATTACCGTTGAAGTGCAGCCCGTGCATATTCCCGAAGAGCATCGGGAAGATATCGGCCCCATGGATGACAACGTAGCCGAGAGTTGGCGCTACAATCCCCAAGTTATTAACGACTATTACCGTCGGCGACCTCTAGACGTTTTGGGGAGATTAATCGAAATTGCCCTACCGGTTTTATCTTTTGTCATCGGTATCTGGTCGGATAAACTGCGGGGAAAATCGCCGAAAAATGAAATTAGACGGGCCGTACAATTGCGGGAAATGTTGACCAAATTGGGACCCACCTATATTAAAATCGGTCAAGCTCTCTCTACCCGGCCTGATTTAGTACCGCCTTTATATTTAGAAGAATTAACCACTCTCCAGGATCAAATCCCCTCTTTTCCTAATGAAATTGCCTATCGTTTTATCGAAGAAGAATTAGGTTATTCTCCCGAGGAAATTTACGCAGAATTATCCCCCAATCCCATAGCGGCCGCTTCCCTAGGACAAGTTTACAAAGGTAAATTAAAAACCGGAGAGAGAGTCGCCGTTAAAGTACAGCGTCCCGATTTGATTCGCTGTATAACTTTAGATGTGTATATCATGCGTAGTTTGGCGACTTGGGTGAAAGGTAATATTAAAAGACTTCGCTCCGATTTAGTGGCAATTACCGACGAATTAGCCGCTCGTATTTTTGAAGAAATTAATTATCTTCACGAGGGACAAAACGCCGAAAAATTCGCTCAACTTTATGGTCACATTGCCGAAATTTACATCCCCAAAATCTACTGGAAATATACCGGGAGACGGGTTTTAACCATGGAGTGGGTGGACGGCACAAAATTAACTAATATCAAAGAAATTCAAGCTCAGGGTATTGATGCCACCCACTTAGTTAATGTGGGGGTGCAGTGTTCTTTGCGTCAATTACTTGAACACGGATTTTTCCATGCGGATCCCCACCCGGGTAATTTATTAGCGACTCCCGACGGTAAATTAGCTTATCTTGATTTCGGCATGATGAGCAATATTGAACCCTATCAACGCTACGGTTTAATCGAAGCGGTGGTGCATTTAGTCAACCGGGATTTTGAGTCTTTGGCCAAGGATTATGTTAAGTTAGACTTCCTGTCACCAACTACCAATTTAGAGCCAATTGTTCCCGCTTTTTCGGAAGTTTTCGGTAATGCTTTGGGGGCGAGTGTGGCAGAATTAAACTTTAAAAGTATCACCGATAAAATGTCGGCGATGATGTATGAGTTTCCCTTTCGAGTTCCTGCCTATTATGCCCTGATTATTCGCTCGATGGTGACTTTAGAGGGAATAGCAATTGGCATCGATCCTAATTTTAAGGTACTGAGTAAAGCCTATCCTTACATTGCTAAACGTCTGCTCACCGATCCTTCCACGGAGTTGCGAGATTCCCTGCGGGATTTATTGTTTAAAGACGGTACTTTTCGCTGGAATCGTTTAGAAAATCTCCTGCGTAATGCTAAAGATTCTAATGATTTTAACTTCGAGAAAGTCACCGAACAAGCGTTAGATTTTCTTCTTTCAGATAGGGGTATATTTATCCGCGAAAAATTAGTGAATGAGTTAGTCAATGCTCTCGATAACTTCGGTCGTCGCACTTGGTTTAATCTCACGGTTAATTTCCGGCAACAGGTGGGTTTAGCGGTACAAGAAACTCCCCCAGAATTGTTGGGTGATGCTAAGACTTTCGAGCATCTTCGCAACATCTTTAGTATTTTACAGGAAACGAAAGGATTCGATGCCATGGCTATGGTGCCAGTGATGACTAAACTAATCGCTAAACCGGAAACCCAACAGATGGGACAAAAAATTGCTGAAGGTTTACTACAAAAATCCCTAGCGCGTTTAATTCGTTACTTAGTTCTCGAATTTGATAGACCAAATCATCGGCAAAATGGAGAATTATCGAAAGCTTTACCCGCTGCCGATTAACCTCTGTTCGGTCAATAAATGCCGTGAAATAAATTTCACGGCTCCGAGAAAAATTCTCAACTTTTTTAAAAGTTTTTTTATCCTAGCTGGTTAACGGGGTTTAAAGGTGACTTGTAAACCGTCCCGGGGGTGGGGAGTGGGGATAGAGGTGAGGGTCAGATCTTGATTGGGGAGTAATTGCCAATCGTATTTTTGTACTAAACGGACGGCTAAAATTTTCATCTCTAAACGAGCGAATTCTTTGCCTATACATTCGCGTAATCCCGCACCAAAAGGGATATATCCGTAGGGTTTTTCCTCGGCTAAAAAGCGATCGGGATCGAAGGTTTCAGGACGAGAATAAATATTATTATCTTTATGGGTATTGCTGATTTGATACTGCACTACCCATCCTTTCGGCAAATGATAACCGTTAAATTGACAGTCTTCTATTACCCGACGGAATCCTCCTCCCACGGGGGGAGTAAAACGTAAAACTTCTTTTAAAACGCGATCTAAATAGGTCATCTGTTTAAGGGTATCGACGCTTAAAGGAGTGGATAGATCAAAATTAGTTATTTCCTCGAGGACAAGCTGAAAAATATCGGGATGCAGTGCCATTTGTAGGCAGAAAGTGGCGATAGCGGAGGTTAAAGTTTCATGACCAGCAAAGAGTAATAATAGCACTTGATCCTTTAATTCCGCTAAGGATAAACTTTGACCGTTTTCGTCTTTAGCTTGTAAAAGTATAGCAAGAGCATCTTGGCCGGGGTCATCATTTTTTTGTCTTTCTAAAATGATAGCTTCGATCGCTTCCAGTAATTCTTCTCGACAGCGTAATGCTTTGCCAAAAGCTGTCCAGGGAAGGGGAATGGGAAGGGTAAATAGTCCCGCACACCAAGTATCAAAAGCTTCTCCTAATTTGGTAGCAGAACCCTGGTCAAGACCGACAAATAATTTACAGGCGATATCGAGAGTATAGTTTCTTAATTCAGGATACCATGACAGGGTTTTTGCATTTTGCCAACGCTCCAAATAGCGAGCGGTAATTGTTTCTACCGTAGGGATATAACTTGCCAGGGACCGGGGTTGAAAAGCTTGATAGATTAAGCGACGACGGGAAGCGTGGACATCTCCTGTATGCACCGCTAAAGATGCGCTGCCGAGGAGAGTTTTGGTACTTTTAGGCCAAGTTGCCGCAAAGTATTTATTCTCGTTGCTGAGGAGAAACCGGTTAGCCTCGGCACCGGATAAAATAATCGTGGGACTGCCAAAAATATGAGTACGGAAAAGTTGACCATATTTATTATGACGTTTGCTGGCAAAATCCCCATCGGTCAAAAAAGCGATTGTTTCTCCTAATAGGGGTAATCCGAAACTGCCGGGGGGTAAGGGTATATCTTTGCTTATAGTCATCGCTGCCTCTAGGGTAAAACTGATCAGTTGCCGTCGATTAACCCTGTTTATTTTAACCTAAAGCACCGGAGAATTCATCCCCTAATCTAGACTGGCAATTAGCGATCGCACTTGACCAAGGCAAGTATCTAGGCAAAATTAATTACAGATCTCACCAGTCAGTTAACAATAAGAATTGCCGCCAATTGACATTTTTTAAGATCACCGCCATAATTAGCCGTTGCTAATAATAATTCGCGGCAAACGATGCTTAAACCCGCAGAGAATTTCCCAGGATATCGTACCTAAATCTCGCGCCCAATCGTCGGCGGTAATGCACTGCGGGCCGTCTTTACCGATAAGTGTGACGATTTCCCCTGTTTTTACCTCTGGAATCTCGCTCACGTCAATCATTAACTGATCCATGGTTATCGCGCCGATTTGGGGTACTAAACGTCCTCTCAGGGATACTTTTAAACGATTGGAGAGATTGCGGGGAATTCCATCAGCGTAACCGATACCGACCACAGCAATACGGGTGTCTTTTGCCGCTATGTACTGATGACCATAACTCACTCCGGAGCCGGCGGCAATGGTTTTGACTTGGGCAATGCGCGCTTTTACTTGCAGGACGGGTTGCAAAGGGACTTTATCGGTGAGATGATCGGCGGGATAAAGACCGTAGAGAGCTAATCCGACTCTAACTCGATCGTAGTGCAGAGATCGATCGCTTAGGGTAGCGGCAGAGTTGGCTAAATGCAGACAGGGGGGATGATAACCTTTTGAGCTTAACTCGGCGATCGCTTGTTGGAATCTTTGCCGTTGTAACTGCATCATCTCGGGATTGGGATCGTCAGCCGTGGCAAAATGCGAGTATATACTGGCAATTTTCAGGTTAGGAGCCTCTAAAACCTGTTCGACGAATTTGGTGCCGTTTTGCCATTGTGTACCTAAGCGAGACATCCCCGTATCTAGTTTGATATGGACCGGCAGCCGCTGCTCTAAGCGTCTCATCACGGTGGCAAAAATTTGCACCTGTTCGATTTGCACCAGGGTGGGTTGCAATTGCCAATGGGCTAAGGCTGCCACTTCTTCCGGGGTGTTCACTGCCCCTAAAATCATAATTGGGGCAACGATTCCCGCTTCCCGCAGTTCGATACCTTCCCCGATAGTCGCGATGGCTAAAGATTGCGCTCCGGCTTCTAAAACGCTGTTAGCCACCTTAACTGCCCCGTGTCCGTAAGCATCGGCTTTAATTACCGCCATTAATTCCGTTTTTGGGGCTAATAAGGCCTTGACTTTTCGCACGTTTTGTTGTAATGCCGAGCGATCAATCTCTACCCAAGCACGATAGCGAATTGCTTCCGACAATTGATAATCATGACGGTTTTTGGGCGGATTGATAATTTTTGGTTCGATGCTAAACACCACTCGCTCACTCCTTTGCACACATAACCCAATTTATCACAGATGTCGGGGTGAAGACCCTCGTACTGACAGGATGAAACCCCGACCAATATAAAACAGCGAAGCACGATTAAATCCTTGACAATTTAGCCTTGCATAGTTTACCATAGTAAATTTAGTTGGGTAAACAAGATATTAAAAGCGTTTAAGTACAGAATCTATCGTGCGACTCGTTCCTACCAAAAGTCTAACAGACGTGGGTAGGACAAGGTTGAGAACCTTGATAACTCAATAACCGTGAAGGTGAAAGTCCTTCCCTCCAGATGATGGAGTGACAGCATAACC
>NZ_JADBUE010000306.1:0-12081 GCF_020245805.1 Microcystis sp. M179S2
CTGCGAAGGCTACATGATATCAGCCAGACTTGGAAACTATCTCATCAAATTAGTCCCCCCATAGAACCCCCTTGAGCCATCTGGCACACTTTTCTCTTTTTGTCAAATTTTATGTTAAGAAAGATGTGACTAATGGATAGCTTGATAAGGGGGGTGCCGAAGGCGGGGGGATCTACCCTTGATAAGGGGGGTGCCGAAGGCGGGGGGATAGATGGAAAAGCCATAGGAATCGATTTAGGACTGAATCATTTTGCTATTACCAGTAATGGTAGTAAATATGATAATCCTAGACATTTAGCTAAACATCAACGTAATCTAAAAAGGAAACAACAAAAGCTATCCCGTAAAAAGAAGGGAAGTAACAACCGTCAAAAAGCTAGAGGTAAAGTAGCTAAAGTTCACTCTAAAATCTCAAGATGTCGTGAGGATTTTCTGCACAAGCTATCCCGTAAGATAGTTAACGAAAACCAAGTTATTGCGGTAGAAAATCTCAATGTTAAAGCCATGGTACGCAATCATAATTTAGCTAAGGCTATTAGTGATTGTAGTTGGGGAATGTTTTGTACAATGCTCAAATACAAGGCAGAATGGCAAGGAAAAACCTATATCGAAGTTGATAGGTTTTTCCCTAGTTCTAAAACTTGTCATGTCTGTCTGAATCAAGTGGGTAGTTTATCCCTTGATGTTAGAATATGGACTTGTGTGCATTGCAAAACAATCCATGATCGTGACATAAATGCGGCAATAAATATTCGAGATGAAAGATTACGGATATTGTCGTTAGGAAAAGCGCGATACTGCCTATAGAGGGGATATAAGACCAAAATCTGGGCGTAAGTCCGTCTTGAGGCAATCCCCCGTGAAATAGGAAGCTCTCAACGACCTTGAGAGTAGTTCACTTATTGTCATCTACCCTAACTAAAAATCCCATGATTATTCCCCGTTTACAAAATCGTTTTCCCAGAAATAATTCCACCCGTCGGCTGCGAGCTTTTCTCCTAGGTCTTTTCGCTGTGGGTATGACCGCTTTACCCCTAAAAGCCGCTGAAGAAATTGAATTTGTCTATACTCCCCTCGTCTTTTCTGTATCGGTAGCATCCCTAGAAACCTTTGCTAAAGAAGGAAAGATTGATGCTAATTTAAAAAGATTTCTGGCCAGAACAACTCCCGAAGCAAGAGAGAAGTTTCGTGAGGCTTTATTAACAAAGATTGACATCGATCCTATTTTACTATCTCGTTTTTTTAATAGTGTGATGGGTGCTGATATGCTCTATCGTTTGGGCAAAGGCATCACCATTGAAGGGGGAATTAATGGTAAATATGCCCTGCGGGGTGCGATTGTTAGTGCCGCTTTTGATCCGGGGGGATTAACCCTTTTAAATGTCCTGAAAAAATTCCCCAATAATATACAGTTACAGGGGGAAGAAATCCTCGGATTAGCTAAAACCATCGATTATGCGGTTTATGTGGCGGAAATATTTATCAAAGATATGCGCCTCTGGACAGCCGAGGAAGCCGCTGCCGTTAAACCAGCGATTAATTATGCCAGTTTACCCGATTTGCGTCAGCGCGGTAGCTTTCAGGTAAAAAAAGAAGTTTGGAACCTAACCGATAGCAGTCGCAATCGCAGTTTATATGTGAATGTTTATATCCCGCAAACTTTCCGAGACGGTAAAACACCTGTAATTATTTTTTCCCACGGATTAGCCTCGCGACCAGAAGATTATGCCCAAGCAATTGAACATCTAGCTTCCTACGGATTTTTAGTAGCGGCACCGCAACACCCCGGCAGTGATACCCAATACCTACAAGGAATGTTAGGGGGGTATTATCGCAATATTTTTGATGGCAATGAGTTTATTAATCGACCCAAAGATATTAGCTTTGTCATCGATGAATTAGCCAGACGAAATGCTAGTCAATTTCAAGGTAAACTTAACCTCACTAATGTGGGAGTAGCGGGTCATTCCTTCGGGGGTTATACATCTCTAGCTGTTGCCGGCGCACAAATTGATTTTGATAATCTCGCCCAAGATTGTAATCGTCCTTACTCCGGGATTAATATCGCTATTTTACTGGAATGTCGCGCCCTAGAATTGCCTAGACAGGTCTATAATTTTCGCGATGAACGAGTCACGGCTGTCTTTGCGGCTAATCCCGTTAACCGCAGTATTTTTGGGGAAAAAGGTTTAAGTAAAATCTCGATTCCTGTCCTCTTGGGTTCAGGAAGTTATGACCCAGCAGCTAATCCGATTTTTGAACAGGCGATTCCTTTTACTTGGTTAAAAACGCCGGATAAATATCTGGCCATGGTGGAGGGACAAGCTCATGTAAATTTTACAGAATTGGATGCAGGAATGCAAAAAACCCTCGAGTCTGTGGTCAATATCACTTTACCCGATCAAAATTTAATCGAGAATTATGCGGGAGCTTTATTGGTGGCTTTTTTTGAAGTTTATATTGCTGATAATGAAAAGTTTCGTCCTTTTCTTCTGTCTAGTTATGCAGAATATCTCAGTCAGGGACAAAAGTTTAAATTAGACTTTATTACTGCCGCTTCTGACCAGAAGTTATCTCAATTAATTGAGAAATTGCGAGTACATAGGCAATAGTAAAACGTAGGGTGCGTTAGACGGCAAAAATTCCTGTTTTGACTTGAAGGTAACAATCCGTCCTAACGCACCACCTATCATCAACTAAGTAGCTGGTTACAATTAAAGATAAAATACAAAAAACCAGAAGCCTGTCCCACTATCTAACAGTTAATTGAGATTACTTACTTATTAAGTGTCAAGTTCGTTGTTTTCTTTTCACTGATGACTGATGACTGATGACTGATGACTGATAACGGAAAAATCTCCCCACTGCCCATCTGCAAAAAAGATTCTTTGGAGTTGTATAATCTCTAAAGGATTAGCGTACTCAAGAAAAAAATTATTTCATGCTCAGGAAAATTAGACTATCATACTTTGGCTTAATTTTAGGCAGTATTTTAACGGTTATCGGGATTATCGGTTATGCCCAAGGTAACGCCACGGTCAATTTAGCGGGGTTTTTCTACGGATTACCGTTATTATTGGGAGGTTTAGCCCTAAAAGCTTCAGAAATCAAACCTATACCCTTCAGTCAACCCACTAGCCCCGAAATCTTGCAATTGCGCCAACAACAGGCTACTGTCACCCAAACCAAACTTCGCAAGGATGTCACCCGCTATCGCTACGGACAGGAAGTGCATCTGGATGAAGCCCTAGAAAAGCTGGGATTAAGCCCCACGGACGAGGAAAGACCGACTTTAGTGGCAATTCGTGAAACTGCTGTTGATTCCGCCTATTGTCTCACCCTAGAATTTGAATCGCCCCTTTTACCCCTAGAAAAGTGGCTGGCAAAACAAGAAAAAATCGAAAGATACTTTGGACCGGGAATTAGAGCCGAAATTAAGCAAGTTGATGAGGAAAAAATTGATTTAGCCCTAATTACTATTCCTAACGCCTAAATGCTCACGCCTATTCAGTATGGCTTCTTGGCAATTGCTGCCGTGGCTGCCGGCTTAATTAATGCTCTTGCCGGTGGCGGTAGTCTGATTACTTTTCCGACGCTGATGGCGGTGGGTATCCCACCGGTAATGGCAAATGTGACTAATACCGTCGCTTTATGCCCGGGTTATCTGGGGGCAACTCTCGCCCAAAAAAAAGACCTGCACGGGCAACAAAAACGGATTCAGTTATTGCTACCATCGGCAGTTATTGGCGGCATTATCGGTGGTATTTTGCTGTTAAATAGCAGCGATCAAGTGTTTGACCGCCTGATTCCTTTTCTGATTCTTTTAGCGGCGGCTTTATTGGCTTTTCAAGATACTTTACGCTCTTGGTTGCAGCGGCGACAGGGGGACAAAAAGGGCAATATACCGGAAATTTGGGCGTTTTTACCCATCACTCTCGCTTCAATTTATGGTGGTTATTTTGGAGCGGGTTTAGGTGTGATCGAGTTGGCAATTTTGGGCTTATTTCTCAAGGATAATCTCACGAGATTAAATGCTTTAAAACAGTTGCTTTCTTTGGTGGTTAACGTGGCGGCATCTTGGTTTTTTCTCTTTTCTAATCAGGTATATTGGTCGGCGGCGATAGTGGTAGCAATTGGCTCTTTAATTGGGGGTTTATTGGGGGGAAAACTAGCTAGAATTATCTCTCCTAGTTATCTGCGCTGGACTGTGGTAATTCTGAGTATTATTACCGCTACAGTTTATTTTCTTCGTTAACAAAATGTTTGTCAATCAGGTGTTTTATTGATGGAGATTGATAGATTTTTTCCTAGTTCTCAAACCTGTTCTAATTGTCTCTATCATACCAAATCCGCCAGGTGGGCGTAAGTCTATCTTCAGGCATTCCCCCGTGAGTTCAGAAGCCCCGACAATCTCGCCCAGCGGGTAGTTCACCCTAAAAAGATTGTCCCACTTCTAAGACTTTCGTTTGCCCGTTGCGAGACAAAATAACCTGTTGACTACCAACTTCCACTAAAGTCCAACCGTTGATAAATTCCCCCGGAGAAATACGCATAGTTATCCCCTTATTATCAAATAAAGCTGAAGATCGATCGCCTAAATCCATCACCCCCACCAGGGTATTTTTCACCTGATTATTAGTGGGAATAACCGCTGCCAACGGCCGATTCACTTGGGGGGCAGCCGGTAATGGTGGCGCGGAAATGTCGGGATTTGCGGGTGTAACCGGGGCAATTTTGGCAGCAGTTTCAGGGGTTTGGGGATAAACGGGAACGTAAATTCTTTCTATGATCTGGGGAGTATTATTAACCGGTAAATTAGCGGGGGGTGGTGGTGGAACCCTGGCTACCGGAGAAGGGTTATTTTGGGGATCAGGATCAGGATCGGGGGATGAAGTTTGACCTTGGCGATCGATAATAGCCAGGGATGATTGCAGATAGGCGATAAATTTTTGCTCTTCCTGGGAAATCGTGCCATTTTGAGAGACAGGCGCATTTTTTTGACTGATTAGCCATGCCACCACCCAACCTAGATAGACGCAAGCAATGACAAAAATAACTTTATCTAGGGGCATTCTCGGATTTTCTTCATGGCCCGCTGCCATATTTTTTGCACTCCTCGATCGCTGCTGTCGTTTCGATTTTAACAGGATAGCGCATTGCCAAAAACAATTTTTAAATTTCCCCAAATCCCCCTAGGGGGGATATAGTAGAGAAAGAATGATGTATCTTAATATAAGTGAAGTTTTGTAACAATTCTGAAATCCTTTGCTCAACTCTACCCTAGTCCCCAGCAATCCCGATCGCCTGAAACCCCTAGTCCCTAACTGGGAAAAATGTCAATCCGTCTTTTGGACAGCAGCATTTCTGGTATCAGTCCCCGTGTTCCTGCAAGCGCCCCTAGTGCGCTACTATCCCGAAATTAGCCTAGGTTTAACCGTTTTCTGGGTCGGGTTAGGGATTTGGCTGCTCAAACAAGCAAAAATCAGTCTTTGGGGAGATTTACTTTTGGGCTTTAGTTGGAGTTGGTTAGCAGGTTCTCTATACTGGGGTTGGTGGCGTTGGGAACCCTTGATCCATATTCCCATGGAAGCGATCGGGCTGCCCTTTGTTCTCTGGGGATTATACAAAGGTCGCCGCAAAGTGGGCAATCTTTTCTATCTTGGTTCTTTGTTAGGAACCGCCATCACCGATGTATATTTCTATCTAACGGGACTAATTCCCTACTGGCGACAATTAATGACCGTGGAACTAGCTCCCAACCTAGTATCGCCGATATTTGATAACGCCTTGGCCCAAATTCAGACCCCCTGGGGCATCAGTTGGGCGATTGTGCTGCTCAACCTGCTCCTAGCGATCGGTATCTATCCTTTGCAAAAACGGGTATGCCATTGGTGGGCATTTAGCGGAGCCGTATTGAGTACAATTTTAGTCGATGGTTTATTTTGGATTACCGCTTCTCTGGCCTAAGGGTTTTCCGGTTCTTCGTTACTTGGTTTGGTATGGTTCAATAGGGTGGCATAAATCGACTAAATCCTTATCTGGTAAGAGACTTAATTGATTAGTTCGCTCTATATCAAAAACAATTGACAAAAATCGCTAAATGCCTTTCTATATAAGGGTTCCATCCCTTATAACCCCCGTCCATTGCATAACACAAACCGAAGAGCCAAACATCTGAAGAGCTGCGGAATATTCGCTATATGATATGTAGTTACTGCCATCTATCTATTGCAGCTGATCTACCCGTGGATATACTAGGACAACATCCTTATTTACTACTCCATGCCGAGAAGGGACAGCGTTTTTTCCCTCTCGTGGGGAGACCTTACTGGACAATCGGACGGGGCAAAGACAACGATATCGTGATTAAAGATCACTGTATCTCTCGCAATCACGCTATTTTACAATCCACGGAAACAGGAGATTTTTATCTGATCGATCTCGGTAGTCGCAATGGAACTTTTGTTAATGGCAGAAGGGTAGCCATTCCCGTGACTATCCATGACAAAGATCGGATCACCTTTGGCAAAACCGAAGTGCAGTTCTATCGTCCTACTCCCACTAACATAGGCAAGCAACCGCGCAATTTAGAATGGGATACCCCCACCTTCGCCCTCCATGAACGTCGCTTAACATCGGTGATGGTGGTGGATATACGAAATTTTACGGCTTTAACGAGGCAATTAGACGAAAAAGTGCTTTCTTCTCTGATTGGCAATTGGTTTCGCCATGCCGGGAGTATTATCCGCAGTTCCGGCAGTTGGGTAGATAAATATATTGGTGATGCGATCATGGCCATCTGGTTTCACGGCCAACAGGAAGTCAATCAAGACGATATCTTGCAAATTTTTCAAGCAATTACGCAAATATACAGGATGACCCGCGCCTTAAGCGAAGAATATCCCTTACCCTTTAAATTACGCATCGGTGCGGGAGTGAATACTGGTTATGCCATGGTGGGCAATACTGGCAGCGGTGAACATCCAGATTATACGGCGATCGGCGATACGGTCAACGCCGCTTTTCGTTTAGAGTCGGCTACTAAAGAAATGGGTAGGGATTTAGCCATCGGAGCAACTACCTACAGTTATCTCATCGGTTTACCCCATCTCCACCAAGCTTTTAATCAACATACCGTCAGTCTGAAAGGATACGACGATAACACTATTACCTACGGAACCACTTTTGATCACTTGGATCGTTTCCTCGATGCCAACAGTAGTGAGGAGATGACCGGAATTACAGGAGTTGCCAGCAGTGTCGGTTTTCAGGATTTAAATTAAATGAGCGGTTGGGAGACGTTTCAGCGATCAGTGATCAGTAAACAGTAATCAGTGAAAAGACAGTAGGAAACTTCTATTTAATACTGTACACTTAAAACTCAAATCTGATAACTGACGACTGATAACTGATAACTGACCTACTCCTCGGTGGCAGCGAGAACTAAATCTTCCTCCTCCAAGGCGGGAGGACCTTCGATTTCTGCGACTACTTCCGAGACAGTGCGGCCTTCCGCTTCCGCTAGACGTTTTTCTCGGTATTTAATCGCCATTTCTTCCGCTTTTTCAAACACTAACGGGCGATTTTTCAGCATATCTCCCGGTTCGGGTTCTAATTGTTTAGTCGAGAGGGAAATGCGACCTCTTTCGGCATCGAGATCGATAATCATCACTTTTAACTCATCATTGACATTGAAAACCGTGTGGGGGGTGTCAATGTGATCGTGAGAGATTTCGGAAATATGCAGTAAACCACTGACTCCACCGATATCGATGAAAGCACCGTAGGGCTTGATTCCGCGCACGGAACCGATTACCACCTGTCCCACGGCTAAACCGTTCATCTTGCGTTCCACTAAAGCGCGACGATGACTTAAAACCAGACGGTTGCGATCCTCATCCACTTCTAAAAACTTTAAGGGCAATTCCTGACCAACTAAATCCTCTTTCGCCTCTCTGGTGCTAATGTGAGAACCGGGGATAAAGCCGCGGAGACCTTCAATCCTGACTAATGCCCCACCACGGTTAGTGGCAAAAACATTTGATCGCACGGTAGCATCTTCTTTTTGCAATTGACGCACCCGTTCCCAAGCGCGCATATATTCAATGCGACGGATCGACAGGGTTAGCTGTCCATCTTCATTCTCGTCGGTAAGGATGAAAAATTCCCTGGTTTCGTTAGGTTGTAAAACTTCTTCGGGATTATCGACGCGGTTGATCGACATCTCCTGCACGGGGATAAAAGCGGCGGTTTTAGCACCGATATCGATGAGCGCTCCCCGGGGTTCCATGCTGAAAACAGTCCCGGCGACAACATCTCCCGGACTGAAATGATAATCGTATTTGTCTAGAAGGGCGGCAAAATCTTCATGGGTAAAGCCTATGTTTTTGTTTGCGGTTTTTTGGGTGGTCATGTACGTTGTTTGGGCCTCGGAATTTCCGTAGGTTTTTCCTCCTATGTGATGTACAGTTTCTAAATAAAGGAGATGCCTCCCAATTTAGTTCCTAGGCAGGGCCTAGGGGATGAACTGCCGCATCCGGCTTTCTTGCAGGCAATCCGCCTCAAGAATGACTCTTAAGAATCTAACCAGAGCTTGGGCTTTAAATAGCACAAGGGATCCTAATTATAACTGAATCGGGGACTATTTAAGATGAGGTGATCACGCTGGCTTCTTCCACTTGAGACCAAGAAGGATGAGCGCGTTCGATTTCGGAGGATTGCAGCAGCGCTAAAGCGGCGATAAAGTCTCTAATTCCCTGAAAATTGCCATAAACCGAAGCAAAGCGCACATAGGCTACTTCCGATTCTTGCCGGAGGTATTCTAGGACTAATTGACCGATCTCCTGACTTGTTACCTCCCGTTTTGAGTCTTGCTGCAGACGGGATTCGATATCATTGACGATCGCCTCTAATCTTGAGGGGGGAATGCCGGTTTTTTCGCAGGCGCGGACGATACCCCGCAGCAGTTTGCAGCGATCAAAAGATTCCCGTTTACCATCTTTTTTAATCACCGTGATCGGCACGAATTCTATGCGCTCGTAGGTGGTGAAGCGATATTTACACTGTAAGCATTCACGACGACGACGAATGCTCTGACCGTTTTCGGAGGAACGGGACTCTAAAACGCGACTATCGGTATGCTGACAATTAGGACACTGCATAGGAGGCGCTCGGTGAGGGGAACCTTTAATTTAAGCCTTTAAATACGAAAACCAGAGCCGCTAACCTGCTTTTGACAAGCGGGCGGCTCAGGGAAGAAAATTATTAAGTTAAACGGAGTTAAGAAATTTACTTTTGAATCCGGGGAGGTTCCCGGAAGGCGATGGCGAAGAAAATTACCGCCAAGGCCATAGTTAAAACCAAGATGTAAGCGACGCTTTCCATGGTTGGACATCCTACAAGATTGCTATGACAATCCTATAGTATCAGGAAATGAGCTTTTCGGCTTGTCTGGGGATGTAATCTACATCCCCAGAATCAGTGGCGATCTATTTAACGCTAACTTTTGCCCCGGCATCTTCCAGTTTTTTCTTGACGGCGGCGGCATCATCTTTGTTAGTGCCTTCTTTAACCGCTTTGGGAGCGGCTTCTACTAGGTCTTTCGCTTCTTTGAGTCCTAAACCAGTCAATTCGCGCACTACCTTGAGGATAGCAATTTTCTTGTCGGCGGGAACTTCTTCGAGAACGACGTTAAATTCGGTTTGTTCTTCCACAGCTTCAGCGGCGGCCGCGGGAGCAGCCCCGGGAGCGGCCATAATTATGCCACCGGCCGGAGCAGCGGCGCTAACTCCGAAGGTTTCTTCGATACCTTTGACTAATTCCGCAGCTTCTAAGAGGGTCAGGGTTTTCAGTTTTTCTAAGATTTCAGCTACAGCAGACATGGGTTAGACTCCTAATTGTTTGTAAGTGATTGATTGGCGCGGTCTTAAGCCGCTTCTTTTTCTTCTTGACGGGCCACGGCATCGACGGCACGGGCCAAAGAGGCGGGAACTTCGTTGATGCTGCGGGCCAGTTTGGTGGCAATGGCGTTAATTGCTCCGGCGACCTGAGCGATTAACTGTTCTTTCGACGGTAAATCGGCGATCGCTTTGAGCTGATCTTCTGTTAACAGTTGACCTTTGGTCCCTTCTTTGAGGACACCGCCGCGCAATTCGGTTTTTTTGCTTTCTTTTTTGAACTCTTGATAGGCCTTGAAAGCTCCACCGATATCCTCTTTTACGAGCAGAAAGGCGGATGTTCCCGATAAAAGGCTTTTCATCGGTTCCCAGCCACTATCTTCAGCGATCGCCAAGCCCATCAAAGTATTTTTGGTGACTTGACAAATCGTTCCCGTGGGGCGCAATTTGCGGCGTAGATTGCTGATTTCGGCGACGGTTAAACCTTGATAGTCGATGACCATCGTTAATTGAGCTTCCCTCAGGGAGGTTTTTAATTCTTCTAGAATTACTCCCTTGCTTTCTCTGCTTCTCCCCATCCCTTGTTCACCTCCTGTATGCGGGGGATCTGTTCCAGAGGCGCAAAAATAACCCCTTGTAGCGCCGGGGTTGAGTGGAGAGAATCCAGTTCAGGCACGACCAAGACAGAAAATATCTCTCTTTAGTCTTTTTGGCCGCTGTTTTCTCGCTTTGACCTCGGCAGGGTATTTAAGCTGTTTCGCACCTGCTGTCTTTGGCTTAAGCCAGTTTCTCATTGTAACATTATTGCGGGATTTATGTCAAGCCCTGGGAAGGAGCGAGCGAGGCGATCGCATCCAAAAACCGGCTGAGGTTGAGGTTTTCTGTAGCCCTAAGTCCTCCAATAGACTAAGCTAAGACAAACCCGATCCTCTAGGCTTGTTTACACCTACTAAAAACCTGTTGGTATCTAATAATATCTTATTAGACTAACAGTTTTGGGGCATCGGTGACTCCCCGTGAGTTTGACTGTTTGAAAAAACTACTGGTAGACAAGCAGATTTGACTTTCCTGCCTTTGCTGGGGGGAGATTCCCCCCTTCTAGTTCGGGAAACTGCTAATTGCAGTGCCTCTAGGACTTTCGCTGGTTCAAACATTTGGTGTCGGGAGATATAGCGTTTTTCAGTCTGCTGAGGTACAAAAGTTATGGGTTTTAGGCAAGAGGCAAAAGGCAAGAGGCAAAAGGGAAGAAAAATAGGTGTACCTCACTAGCTTAGGAAACGCTATATTCTGTTCACTCAAGAGCTTACAGAGTTTCCCCCATTGACCCCATGATTGCACTAAACCATCCTCTGGTGATTCAGTACAAATCCCTATGATTGGCCAATAAGAGCGAGGTATCCTCTCACAGAACCCTAATGCTCGTCTGGCAATCACCATGGCCGCAGAAAAAGCTGAATTGAGTCCATATTTAGCCATATATTTTACCATCCCAATAACCGATGTGGCCAAAGGATTTTTGAAAATGACTTCTATCCCATATTTTTCGGCTCTAGCGACTAAAAACGCTCTAAATTTATCATAAACAAAGCCACTAAGCATCCGATTATACTTTTTCGGAGAATGTCTTAACTTAGCTTTCTTTTGACTAAAATCTAAGTCTTCACAAGCGATGGGACATTGAAAAGTTTCAGCTATTCTGACAATTTCAGCCACAATGTTCCTTAAAGATGCTTCAACTTGTCCCGTCGTTCCTGTGGGAATCTCCCAAGAAAATAAGGTTTTCTTTCCTTCTTGTGAAGGTAAGTTTCCATCTCTTTTAACATAAACAAGGTCAATAGATTGAGCATTTAAGTCAATCCCTAGACACCCATTTCTTTGATGAGAAATATAAGGAATTGCTGGCCCATAAGGGGATAAATGAATGTACCATTGATTCTCTTTATGTTCTCTTCTAAAAATCTGAACCGTAACAGGTTTATTAGATTCTAAGGCATAAAGCAAATCAGGTTGGCGTCGTCCATTGACAACAAAATCTAAAGTTATTTTTGTCCCCTAAATTTCTTGATAACAACGAGGAACTGTAATAGTAACAGTGAAAATATCATCTTCTTCTTGGTGCGCGTGCTGGTTCCGAGGTTCCCTCGGAACAGTTCGCTCCGCTTGATGATCAATTTTCGTGACCGGA
>NZ_JADBUE010000307.1:0-13234 GCF_020245805.1 Microcystis sp. M179S2
CCCGCCTAAGGGCGGGAAAGAAAAGGAAAAAGAAAAAATAGGGAATGAGGGTAAAAAGGGAAAAAAAGGGAAAAAGGGTTACAGAGTCCTCCCAGCACCGCACACCACCCGAAAACCGTTGAGGTTGTTGAAGTCGCGGCGGAGGTCGTTGCTGCGGTAAGCGGAACGGCAGACATCTGGACTGTAGAACCAAGAACCGCCCCGCGGAGGAGAACGATTATCATCCCCATTTTCTATCCAAGCACTGCCATCCGTCGGCGCACCGTCATAGTTATCGTGCCAAGTATCGGCGCACCATTCCCAGACATTGCCGTGCATATCGTACAGTCCGAAGGCATTGGGGGGAAATTGTCCCACAGGAGTCGTTTGTTGTCGATATTCTCCTTTGTATTCATCGGCGTAGGTTTCGCTGGACCTGTAGTTGGCCAATTCCCCGGTAATGGTTTCCCCAAAGTAAAACGGGGTGGTGGTTCCAGCACGACAAGCGTACTCCCATTCTGCTTCACTGGGTAGTCGGTATTCCCTTCCCGTTAGTTTCGATAATCTCGCGCAGAACTCGATCGCATGGTCCCAGTTGACTTGTTCCACGGGGCGGCGATCGCTATCGGGACGGTCTTTAAAATGGGCCGGGTTGAGATCAAGGTCTTTTTCAACTTTTAAGTCGGTAAGGGAGGCGATCGCTTTCCACTGGGCCTGGGTGATGGGGTATTTACCCATAAAGAAGGGTGGGACAGTTACTTCATGTTGTGGTCTTTCCTTTCTAAATCCTTCCCAATTAAATTTTTTAACCAGTCTTTCGATTTCCTCGTCTTCTGTTCCCATCGTGAATGTGCCACTGGGGATAGCAACCATTTCTAAGGTGATGCCATTGCCCAAATCTTCCCTGAAATATTGGGACTGTTTCGACTCTTTTTTGATTTGCTCACCCTTCGCATTTACTCGCACCACCTCAAAGTTAAATGGTAACAATTCTAACTTTTGCAACGTTTTAACTGAAACTGGAACTTTCTTTGATTGCGTATTTTGTGACGTTTGAGAACCAGGGGTACGGGCTGCCGTTTGCTCCAGTTGCTCTGCAATGGCCAGATAATTTCCGCCCAAATTTCTTAAGATTCTGGCTGACACTTCGGCAAAAGGACGAATAATGCCCTGTATATCTCCACCTATTTCTGTTGAGGGTTTTTTCAATTCAGCGAGGAAGTCCCGCAATTCTAGGTTCAGTTGTTTGGCAATATATTTAGAGACGCGATCAAATACATCTACTGTAGTAGAGCGAGTAGAACTAAGTTGTAAAATGTCTCTTACTTCTGGATTGATAAAATCGTAGAGTACCGCATCTGGGTCAGATTCCTTAATCCCTAACGAACGAACGCGAAGAATACCGCCTAAAAATACTTCTGCGATTTGGACTTGACCTGCTTCTGGTAACATTTCCTTACGGATCAATCGAACTACGGGCAGAAAAATTGTCGGTGTTGCCGCTAACAATTCAGCTAATTCTTGAGCTAAAAGTGAGGCATTGTTGCGAAATCGTCTAACTATTTCTTCTGGAGTTAAATTTAGCTCGGCCTCGGATTCTAATTCTTCTTTGGTATCGGGAGTCAGTATAAATCCTGCCACTTTAGTATCACTGCGCCCCACGACTACACTACTCCATCGTTCGACACTGAGAGGTTCCAAAGTAAAAACAGGAATCTGTAAGCGATTCTTGTCATGGAAGACGTTTTCCCAGAGCAGCACATCTCTAAATTTTAATCGACTATTAGTTAGGCCTGGTTCATCACTAAACAAAGTTACTTTCGCTCCCAATCCCAAACCAGTTTTCAGCCAAAGCCATTCTGGAAGCATTTGCAATATAGCTAATGGACTCGATTGACTCCACAATTTTAAAAGCGGAAACATCCTACCATCTCGCCAATAGGATGCCACACAATCACTAACTACTACAATGAGACGACGGCCATTCGGATTGAGTAATTCTTTCGGATGATAAACTCTAGAATTAGTCTTGCTTAATCCTTTATAAAGAAATAGATTATTTTCCTTGAAAGCTAATTGCCAGACCTGTACATCACGAAAGATACCGTAATGTTGTAGTACAGTTTTAAGATCCGTTAAGGTTTGATGCCAAATATCCATCGACGGACTGCGATCAAATACCAATGCTAGTTCTAACCAAGGTTCTAAAGTTGGTTTAAAAACAGGGTTCAAGATTTTTTGGTCAGTTGCGGCAAAACTTTCCACTGTTCGGACTTCATCCAAAATACTTGGACAATCCTGTGTAGGTACGCGCCGCAATAATGTTTTTAAAGCTCTTGCCAAAGATAGAGAACTGCCCAAATCCGACGGATTATCGACTGGAAAAGTTAAAGAGCCACCGCCACCAACGAATGAATCTTTGCTTTGTTGTCGCGGGAATAAGTGTCCCACAGGTTCCGTTTTTTTCTCTTCTTCTTTCCCTAGAACCTTTTGTTTGGATTCAGATGAGGATGAAGAACTATTACCATTAGAAGAACCATCTTCAATTTCTTCTTCACTTTTGCTTTCAGTAGTTTCTACAATTTGAGGCCAATGGAGCAATAGCCAACACAAATCGGCCAACTCGTAACCGGTCATTTCTAGCTCTGACTGATTGAGAGTCTTAAGTAACCTTTTGAATCGATCCGGTTTCACTGATGCGGAAGCATCGCTCATTATAATCCCTCCGTATCGTTCAAACTCTTAAGCAATAACTCTGTCAAAGATTTGCGATCGAGAGTGGATTCTGGACCACCAGTCAACATATAAACAACGTTGAGGAGTTGATCCGTTGCCAAATCTTTTCTATCCAGAAAATCTGTAATTAATTGACCAATGCGATCGCTAGACTTATTAAAATATTCATCACCCATGTGAGATTTGACTATGGATTTAAGATTATTAATGCCCGGATTGGGCATATTGATTCTAATACAACGTCTTTTGAAGGCTGGAGGAAAATCTCTTTCCCCGTTACTGGTCATTACTACGATGGGAAAAGCATTGCATCCCACTATTCCGCTCTTTAGCTCGACGGGATGAAGATTTTTATCCCAGGTAAAAACCGAAACTGTTTTATCGGGGTTTCTCTCTGTCCAGCGTTTTATTTCGGGGATTTCATATTCGCCTTCTTCAAACAGATTGAGGAGGTCGTTGGGCAAATTGATGTCACTTTTGTCTATCTCGTCTATTAGCAACACTCTGGGCAAAGCTGAAGGAAGAAATGCCGTACCCAAAGCTCCTAAAGTGATATAAGAGCCAATATCTTGTTTGCCGTCGGGTTCTGATTCTTGTAAGCGGGCGATCGCATCATAACGATATAAACCGTCCTGAAGAGTTGTTCGAGCCGTAATAGACCATTTTAAAACCGGACCCAATTTCAGTTGGTATGCTAAAGCATAGGCCAGGGAAGTTTTCCCCGAACCGGGACGACCAGTCACTAACAGGGGACGACGCAAGCATAAAGCCGCATTTACTCCGGCGATCACCAAATCGATAGCTTCCTGAAGTTGAGCATTTTGAGAATTGGTTTCATTGTCAGCGATTTCTGACAAACGGAATTTTTCACCGCGCTCGCGATCTTTTTTTTCTTTCTCGACAAGTTTCAATAATTCTGACCAGCGATCGCTATCTCGATCGAGAATAGGTCTGTCGAAATTTCTCCAAGGAGGTGGAGAGGGAAGATTAAGAGTTTCAGATAGCTGTTCTCCCCGACCATTAAACGGTTGCCAGTGAACTGATTTAGTTTCTTCTACCATTTTATTACTTAGCTCCTATTGTTTGTAAGGGATTTTCTTCTGGCAAGATTTCTGGGTCTTCTAACAACATACCGAGATAATAACCAGGATACTGTTTACGCTCTGTTTCAGTCCTGGTTCCCCATGAAACAGTTCTTAGTTCCCAAGTTTTTTCCAGTAAACCACGACATCGATCGGATAAATTATCGCAACTCAGACATTGTGTAAATTCCTGTTCAAATTGTACTTCTGAGGGAATAATATCCCAATTCCAAACGGCGATGGGAATACCACTATCAAAAATAGACTCAAAGAACCTCATACGCTCAAATTTATCGACAAAGAGAGAACCTTTTAATATAATCCCCCACAGATTCGAGCAATTTTTCATAAAAATCTCTAGTTCTTTCCAATTAGAGATTTGATTATTTCCAATCTCAATTATATTAGATTTTTGAGTATTTTTTATTTCATTAGCTAGAATATTCTTAGATATTTCCCGACAATTATCTCTCAAAAAAGTATCGATTCTTTCCCATCCTTTTTTGAGTGATCCGATGCGACTATTTTTCCGTATGCGTTCTCTACTTCGTAAAAATAGTCGGTAGTTTAATACCAATGATCTAGGTGTTTCTTCTTCATAAATTATTACCCAATTATCTAAATTAGAATGTAAATCAAAAATTGGAATAAATACTTCTATTCTTAATTCATCAATTGCTTTATCTCGAAATTGAGGCTCACTCTCAAGATAATCGATGTATGCTTTTATAGCTCTCGGAATATCTTCAAATTTAGGACAATCAAAGCCTTTTTTATCTCTAGATAATGAAATTTCAGATAGTTCATCCCGAAATTTAAACTGTCCCCTCACGTTCCATGTATCTTGATTTTCTCCATTGGCAAGTCTCTCAATCATAATTAATAATATCGGTGGCAAGCAAGAGCTATTTTTATTAACATTAGTGCTAGGTAAGATTTCAGTTTTTTTCAAACCGCAACTAGCCTCATCTAACCATGATTTTATACGTTCGTTATTACCTAATGATTGAGCTAATTTCTTTATCAATGCTGTGGATTTATACTGATCAAGAAATACTTGTTTTAATAATTCATAATTCTTGGTAAAACACAAACTCTTGATATAAAATTTGTCATCTTCATGTTTATTTATTTCTTCAATCTTAGAACAGGCTTGCCAAATATCTTTCCAATCGATTTCATCGAGAATCGGGCATATTCCCGACCATAAACGTTCAAAGAATTCGTCGCAATTATTTTTTTGTGATTCACTATTCTCATTATCAAAAAGAGTAATTGTCTTAAGATATTGACTCATTTTTTTTTGTTGTTGTTGTTTAGCAATATCACTAATAACTGCAATTAAACTATCGTAATAAACACTATCTTTTTCGTAAAAATTAATACCATCTATTAAATCACAAAATTTATCTATAAATCCGCTTAATGCTTTTAAAATACCCAATAATGAAGAGCGCATATCGCTTCGTTCTTCCACACCTTTAACACTCAAAAAACCAATTATATCTTTTCTCTTTTGGGGATCTTGAATAGAAGGGCAATTCTCCAAGGCATCAATCAGCCGATTGAATCCTTGATCACTTGGTTTAGTGGGAACACTCAACAACATTCTAAAGGAAACTCCTCCGGCAACATTTGTATCGTGGTTTTTCTTAAATTTTGCATGGCAACAGAATCATTTTCGTAGAGCATATCAATAACGTCTAATAGCTCCGCCAATCCTCCTGAATAACCACGAGAAGTTTTAATTGCACTTAATACTACACTGTTTGCATTACCTTCCATGATGATGTTATTGGCTATTTCCTTCCTGAGATTCAAAATAATATCTTTTCGACTTTGGGGATCTTGCATTGACTGGCATTGTAAAAAAAGATCGCGCAATAGGCCTAATTCTTGGATAGTTAAATTGCGAGGTAGCGGAAAACTATCCCGTTTCCCTGTTTTAGTGGCTGGCTCAATTTCGCTAAATCGTTCTTTTCTATTACCCGACCAGTCCTGATATAAAAGATATGAAGGAGTTTGCCTGGTGTGTTTATCTTCTCGCAGTTTGATGAACTTTTTCTGCACGGACTGCATAACTGACTCCAGATCTGGAGGCCAAATCTCTGTATCTTTTAATGAGTTCAATTCATTTAATAGTTCTCGTGAAAATATACCCGTTTGTTCGTCGCCTTTATTAATCGCATATTCCCCCGGATTAGCCGCCAGCATGACCATTTGTTGTTGACTTGGCAAATGTTTACCGATAGGGGGAAGATCGTCAGGTGGAGTTATCTTTAATAATTGGGAATTAGCGCAAGCATCGAAGATTAGTAACTGCTGAGGTAAATTTTTATATAAATCGGTCTGCATAGCATTAAGCTGGGCAGTTAAATTCAGGTTCTTCAAGTCCTCCATTGTCGCATCGGCATAAATCAATCGACGATCGCCTTGAGGGACGATCCAACCGTGTCCCGACCAAAACAAGAAAAACAAGCTTGCTGTTTTTTTTCTCGCTTCTTCACGCAGAGCTTTATTGATTATATCTTTGGTCGCTTTTAACGGTTCACTCTTGATGAGCTTGGTAATATTGTCAACGATTCCAGTATTGCGATCGAGTGGAGATGCGAAAACCGAAATATTTTCAGGAGGCACATTGCGATATCGTAACCATTGACAGAACCGATAAACATCATTAACCGGACCATTCAAATCCGGGATAGCATTAGAATCGGCATACCTTTCAATGCCAACTAGAATAGCTTGCGTTGTCGATGGTTCAGCCATTAACTATCTTCTCCATCTTCTGCCAAACGGCATCCCAAACCTTGTCATTATTCCAATATGCACCGTGAGACTCGGGGAACGGTTGTTTACTGTCGATTTCCACATCTTCTATCTTTCCAGGGAATATTTTCTCACCCACATAACTGAGGAAATCGTTGCGATCATAAATATTTAACCAATCGGGGAAAGTATCTGGTAACTTGGCATTGGGATTATATTCCATCCCCACCAAAGCATTCAGTTCATAAAGAATAGGAGATTGAGAACCGATCGTCACCAACAAAGCCACTTGTGGTAATTGTTGTTCTAATAGCAAATCGACGGCAATAATACCACCCAAACTATGGGCGATTAATACGGTGGGATATTCCAGACGTTCAACGGTTGTGCGAACAAAGTCTCTAAGCTTTTGTCCCCTTGATTGATACATCAAGATATCTCCCAAAGTGCCACTATATTCTTCCGTGAATCCATTTCGCTTTCTTTGGAGATTATTCTGAATAATACGCCTGATTGTGCCAGAAATATGCTGTTTTACGCCAGATAAAATTCCTTGTTCTGTACCCCCTAGTTCCGCCGCTATTTGCTCGACAATATGATCTCGTAATCCCCCATTAACCGATAAGGCAAATTCCCCGTATTTATCTCTCACCAAAATAGCACTCTGGGCTACCAGCGCACGGGCGATCGCTATGCGGTATTCTCCTAATGGTTCCGTGGCGGATTCGATCGCTTTTTGATAATCGCTTTCGTTGACGATAATGGATTGGGATTGACTAAAAAACTCTCCAATGCCAGCTTGATCGAGCATTTCTTGCAGATTAGAGGATGGATTTAAGGCTCGAACCCGATTATCCAAATCCTCGCCTAGCTTTTCCCCAAAAACGGACCCTTTATCCTCGGAACTTATGGTTAGGATTTGCAGTTCGATGAGTGGGTCTTGATATAGTAACTGCCATAAACCCAGAACGTAGTCTTCATCAGTTAAATCGGTTTCTGAGGCTTTTTTTCGATCCGACACTGGAATAGATAGTCCCCCAGCATTTAACGTTGTGCCGAGGGAACCACCCCAGTAACACTTATGAAAACGCAAATTTTCATTGCGTTCTTTCAATTTTCGGATAATGATACTAAAAGTTTTGCTATAGGCAGGTTCTCGTACCCCAGTACCGTGGATAAAAACTAGGTTCCAATCCCATTGTCTCATCGACTTACCCCATCAAACCGACTCATTTCTTCACTCAAGATACTCAATTTCTTCACTCTTCTCTATCCTCTGACTCAAAACAAGGTCTTCACGTCCCCACCTGACCATCGACCTACCGATTGGATACGGAGACCATCAGACCCCTACCCAATATTATCTCAAGACTAAAAGGTTTTCTGGTGGAGAAATCGACCCAATTGACATCCTCGCCGCCGGACCATCGACAACTTCGATAAACCGTGTACAATGGTAGAGGAGAAATCGACCCAATTGACATCCTCGCCGCCGGGGCCGGACGGTGATGAAGTGTAAGACATTGCGGAATTTGTCGGTCATCCGGAGAAAAAGGCCAAGCTATTTCTCTTGGCTAGATCTCAATAGTTCAATCGGGCAAAGTACCCGGTGCGATTTGCACTGTGCGACTATAGACCGAGAGGGGAACCGAGGGGCGACCAGTGCAACTCTGGGGTACTTGGGGGGAAATAAGCGGCGTAGTGGTTATGAATCGACTAATTTAGGGCTTTTAAGCGGTAAAAATGGCCCACAGGACCGGTTCCTTGACCGATAGGGAGGGAATGATCGAGGGCGTTAGTAACGTAATCCTTGGCTTTTTTCACCGCTATTTTCAGGTCATCACCCAAAGCGAGGTTAGCGGCGATCGCTGCCGATAGGGTACAACCAGTCCCGTGAGTATTATTGGTTTCGACGCTTCTGGTCTTAAAAGTTTCCCATTCCTCCCCATCAAAGTAGATATCAACCCCACGCAGCCGGCCTTTCATGCCGCCACCTTTCACTAATACTGGTGTGGCCGACTTCTGGAAAATAATTTCGGCGGCCGCTTTCATCGCCTCAAAATTATTGATCTCAATGCCACTTAAAAGCTGTGCTTCGTAACGATTAGGGGTAATAATCGAAGCCAGAGGAATTAAACTATCAAAAAGACTATCTATAGCCCGATCATCAATTAATTTGGCTCCTACCCGCGAAACCATAACCGGATCCACCACTAAACTGGTTAAACGCCAGCGCTCGATCGCCTCGGCCACTGCTTCGATAATCTCGCTGCTAAACAGCATTCCCGTCTTGACGGCTTGCACACCGAGATCCCTGACCACGGCATCGATTTGGGCCGTTACCATTTCTGGACTTAGGGACTCGACGCGCTCGACCCCCAGGGTATTTTGGGCGGTAACGCAGGTAAGGGCGCTGGTGCCGTGAACTCGGTGGAAGGCGAAGGTTTTCAAATCCGCTTGAATTCCCGCGCCGCCACCACTATCGGAACCGGCGATGGTGAGGGCAATGGCAGTCATAGGCGGTTAGCGATCAAAAGGACGACGACGTTGCAAGAATTCGGGGATATCTAATCCCGCCGGTTTTGGTGGTTCGGGAGTCGGGGCCGGACTGGGTGCGGGGGCATTGATCACCACCTTGCTACTGGTGGGACGAGAGGGGGAATCGCCGGAAAAACCGGTGGCAATGACGGTAATTCTGACTTCTCCCTGCATTTTCTCGTCAATTACTGCCCCGAAGATGATATTAGCGTTGGGATCCACCACTTCATAGATAATTTCGGCGGCGGCATTGACTTCGTGTAGGGTTAGATCTTGACCACCAGTGATGTTAAAGACTACGCCTTTCGCACCTTCGATCGAGGATTCCAGTAACGGCGAGGAAATAGCAGCGATCGCTCCTTCCTTAGCCCGAGATTTTCCGGAACCGATGCCGATGCCCATTAGGGCCGAACCCGCATCGGCCATCACTGCCCGCACATCGGCGAAATCCACATTCACCAGACCAGGGATAGTGATAATGTCCGAGATCCCCTGTACCCCTTGGCGCAGCACATCATCAGCGACGCGAAAAGCCTCCTGTAGGGGCGTGTCGGCGGGTATTACCTGTAATAACTGGTTATTGGGGATAATAATCAGGGTATCGACCCGACTTTGTAAACCACCCACCCCTTCATCGGCCTGATTAGTGCGACGACGACCCTCGAAGGTAAAGGGACGGGTCACAACTCCCACGGTCAAACAGCCGATTTCTTTGGCAATTTCGGCCACAATTGGAGCGGCTCCCGTTCCCGTGCCGCCGCCCATGCCGGCGGTAATAAAGACTAGATCGGTTCCTTCCAATGCTTGGGCGATTTCATCCCGAGATTCTTCCGCCGCTTTCTGTCCGATCGCTGGATTGCCGCCCGCCCCTAGGCCGCGGGTTAATTTTGTCCCGATTTGTAACCTCTGGGGGGCGGAGGAGTGGGCTAGGGCTTGGGCGTCGGTGTTAATTGCCCAAAATTCGATTCCGGTCACGCCACTGGCGATCATGCGGTTAACGGCGTTACAGCCCCCACCGCCGACCCCGATCACCTTGATCTTGGCGACATTGCTTGGCACGATGCGATTACTACGACTTTCTTCTCGGGGTGTCATCTGTGATTCATGGGGGCGAGTAAATAATACTCCAGCATTATTCTGAGAGTAATGATTATCTTCGCTCATAGCTGAACTGGCATAATCGTTACTGTTCAGATTGGGATAGGTGGGAACGATTTCATTAATCGATGTCATTGGAATTGGAACACTCTTAGTACAAGATTCTGTTATTGATTTGATGAATTAGAGATGCAATGTTAACACTATCACTAATATTATGTCGGTTCCAGTATCTACATTATCAGTTTCTGGTTCAGAAAATCATAATTTGGGGTTTTTGGCAATACATAAAGGGAATAATTGCGGTTATTTGCTGATTAATTCCAGTTAATCCCTACCAGTTGCCGTTACTTTGGCAACGATAGGGGCTGGCTGCGGTTTTAATTGTACAGTGGGAGCATCGGGATTGCTCAGGTCAATGTAGAGAATTCGCGCTAGAGGTATCTTGGATGACAATTGCCGCGATTGTACGAGAGCGGTTAATTTTTCGGGCAATCTATCTTTATAAAAACCTAAATAGACCTGTCCCAGTTCAGTTTTTAGTACAAGATTACTAGGATTGCGCCAATCGATGGCGGTAACTTGAATCGATAAGTTATCAACTAAGGGATAAATTTTTTGCCACTGTTGTTGATATTGTCGGTCGTAACCAAGCACTTCTAAGCTAGGTAATTGGGTTTTGGGCAGAGTTCGACCATAATAGTTTTGAGGAATTATCGTTCCGGTGGCATCTAAAAAGCCTTGCTGTTGATGAGAACGCCAACGGGCAACAGGTTTTCTTTCTTGAATAGAAACAATCACTTTCGGGGGTAATAATTGCCGCTCGATCTTAACGTCGGCAATAGCGGGAATAGCTGCTAATTTTTCTCGCAATTGATGGGTAGGTAATTCCCAGAGAGACAGAGGATAGCTTAATTTTAGCCAAGCACGAATCGACTCGGGCGACATTAATTCCGTGCCTTCGATTTCCACCTGTCCGGCCTTGGTAATTGTCCAATAGGGCGAAGTCATCCCCCAAGCTAATCCCGTCGCTAAACCACTAACCACCAGAAAGCGACCTAGGGCTTGCCACACCTTTGATCGCCTTTGGTGGCGCAGGTTTTGTCGTTTTTGTTCTAGGGAGAGGGAAGAAAGGATTTGATCGCTCATAGGGAAAATCCAGGACAGTTTTGCTGTTATCTTAGGTCGCAAGGTGGGCTGCTGGCAACTCGATCGCTACTCAAGTAATCAGTTTGACAAAGAAAGAGATAATAAATGTTATAACAGTAGTAGTCTACAGGCGTTCTTTTGTCTGTCTCCAGTAAACCTAAACGCTCCTTTTTGCCAAGATATTTCGACGGTCAGCCAGAAAGAGCGTTCTGGCAAGAACAGCCTAATTTATCCGAAAATTACCTATGGTTATCAACAAACGCGGACTTGTTCTCGGTGCTACAGCAGTGGTCCTGTCTACCGTCGCCGTCACGGGGGCGGGATTCCGTCTCTCTCAAAGTCAAGCTTTTTTTCAGGAAAGTCCCAAGGAAACCGTTGATGAGGTTTGGCAGATCATCAACCGCACTTATTTAGATGGCACTTTTAATCAATCGGACTGGAACGCCATCCGCAATCAGTATTTAAATCGTTCCTACAAAAATCAAGAGGAAGCATACACCGCTATCCGCGAGATGTTGAAAACTCTCAATGATCCCTATACCCGTTTTATGGATCCCAAAGAGTTTAACAATATGAAGATCGATACATCGGGAGAATTGACCGGGGTAGGGATTCAACTGACCAAAGATGAGAAAACTAAGCAGTTAGTCGTGGTTTCACCCATTGAAGACACTCCCGCTTCTAAAGCTGGTGTGCTGCCTAAAGATGTGATTATTTCTATCGATGGTAAATCTACCGAAGGCATGGAACTCGATCAAGCGGTGAGCATGATCCGCGGCAAAGTGGGGACAAGCGTTAAGATCACGATTCAACGGGGTGAGGAGAAGAAAGAATTGACTCTTACCCGGGCCAAAATTGAAATTCACCCGGTGCGCGCCCACACGGAAAACACCCCGATCGGTAAAATCGGTTATATCCGTCTTAATCAATTTAGCGCCCAAGCTAGTGGCGATATGAGTCAAGCGATTCGCGAATTGGAAACCGAAGAGGTGAAGGGTTATATTCTCGATCTGCGTTCTAACCCCGGCGGTTTACTCTACGCCAGCATCGAAATCGCTCGGATGTGGATACCTGATGGTTTAATTGTCTCTACGGTCGATCGCAAAGGGGTGACGGAACGTCAACGGGCCAACAATCAAGCTTTGACTAATAAACCGCTGGTTGTCCTCGTCGATGGGGGTTCCGCCAGTGCTAGTGAAATTCTCTCCGGAGCTTTACAGGATCATGATCGGGCGGTTATTGTCGGTACGAAAACCTTTGGTAAGGGATTAGTGCAATCGGTACGCAATCTCAGTGACGGTTCGGGATTAGCGGTGACAATTGCCAAGTATCTTACCCCCAAAGGACGCGACATCAATAAAGATGGTATTCATCCTGATGTGGAGTCGGAACTGAGCGAGGAAGATCGCAAAAATCTTCAACAGGAAAGGGATCGGGTGGGAACCTTCCAGGATCCTCAATTCAAGAAGGCTTTTGAAATCTTGGAAAAAGAAATCACTGAAGGCCAAAAAACGCCCACCAATACCGCTAAACAATAGGTTGACATTTGCCCGCTCGAATTAAACCCACCCGACGGGCGATCGCTTCTCCCCGCTCGGCAAAAAGACCCCAGTATTGACCATTGACTGGGGTTTTTCCGTTTTCTAGGGCTATAATCTGACAAATTCCGGTATTTTCCTGGACAATGTACCAGTTTTGTGCGCTATTATCCATAGATTTTTCTCCTTATACCCCAAACCCTAGGGTTGATTCATAGTAGGGTTGATTCATGAATCAACCCTACCCCTCACCCCAAACCCCACACCCCACACCCCAAACCCCACACCCCACACCCCACTCCCCACACCCCACACCCCACACCCCACACCCCACACCCCACACCC
>NZ_JADBUE010000308.1:0-4441 GCF_020245805.1 Microcystis sp. M179S2
CAATGAGGTGGCGAGTTACGCTTGTCGTCAGGGTTTGTTTGTGTTGGTGCAGTCAGGGGAAAATGTAATAATTTTAAATGATGCGGAGTTTACGCCCCGGGTTTGGTAGGTTTAGCTTTCGTTCCACCCCCTCGCTAGGAGAAATGTATCTTAGAATACATTTTACCCACCAAATCCAAGAGAGCCATTTTTGTTAGGATATCCTGAACAGAAATCTGAAAAGATTGGCGATGAAATTGTCCCTTGTTTTAATCGGTGAGAGTACGAGCTATGCCTGATTCACCAGAAGTACAACAGAACTTTAATGCAACCGTTTACGGAGTAGCCGGAAAAGTTGCCGGAGACCAAATTATCTACCCTTCTTCTGAGAAGCAAGATTTAGCCGAAGCTGCCGCAGAAATTCAGCGATTGCTCAAACAACTGGAAGAGACAAATCCCACTGCGACGGAAAAACAAAAGGAAGCTTACATCAATGCGGCGGTGTCAACTCCTGTCAGAAAGCGATTGCTAGGCGCGGTGACATCAGGGGGAAAAGCTGCCCTTGAGGAATTTCTAGATAATCCTTACCTCAATGTAACAATGGCTTTAATTGAAGGTTGGAAAACAGCAGAGTGATATTGGGATGGGTTACGAACTCATCCTACAATGTGGCAAAGGAGGCATCCGACAATGGCAGAAGAGTCCAAGATTGAGCAAAACTTCAACGCACCAGTTTCTGGTGTTGCTGGGAATGTAGAGGGAGACCAAATCATCGGCGATAAGGTACTTGGCGATAAGGTACTTGGCGATAAAATCATTCAACTCCCTCAGACTCCCCAAGCGGAAAAACCAGCAGAATCGCCGAATAATCTCAATCGAGCGCGTACTGGGGCGGTTAATTTCGTGGGGCGTGAAGATGCAATGACACAACTGCACCACCAGTTACAGCAACAAGAAAGAATTGCGATTACCGCCGTCGTTACGGGCATGGCAGGAGTGGGTAAAACAGAATTAGCTCTCCAGTATGCGCTATATCATAAGAAAAAATCGACTTATCCCGGCGGTATTTGTTGGATAGGGGTGCAAGCGGAAACGGTGGGGGTACAACTATTAAATTTTGCTAAGTCGCAGTTGGGTTTGTTTCCCCCGGAAGATTTGAATTTGCGGGGGCAATTGGATTATTGTTGGGCGAGATGGCAACCGCCGGGGGATGTACTGCTAATTTTAGATGATGTGCATCAGTATGGGGAAATCCAAGATTATTTGCCTCCCCAAGAACAACGTTTTAAGGTGTTGATTACGACTCGGCAACATTGGCTGGCGGCATCTTTTGAGCAGTTGCGTTTACCCGTTTTAAGCGAATCAGCCGCCCTTGCTTTACTGAAATCTCTGATTGGTGCGTCGCGTCTGCAAGCTGAATTAGAGGTAGGGAAGGGGTTATGTGCGTGGCTGGGTTATTTGCCTTTAGGGTTGGAATTGGTGGGGCGTTTCCTCAAGCGACGTACTAATTGGACCTTGGCAAGGATGCAGCAGCAGTTGATAGATAAGGGTTTACAGTTGTCAGCATTGCAGAATGCTTCGGCAGATATGACGGCGCAAAGAGGGGTAGAGGCTGCTTTTGAGGTGAGTTGGGAGGCGTTAAATCAGCCAGCGCGAGATTTAGGCTGTTTCCTCAGTCTCTTTGCTTTGGCTCCTATTCCTTGGCGGTTGGTGATAGAGCGGTGTTTGTCGGCTGAAGATGAGGAGGAGTTGGAAGATATTAGAGAGGACGAATTACTTAACCTTCATCTGTTGCAAGCGGTAGAGGGAGAAGTTTATCAGTTTCATCCGTTGGTGCGACAGTTTTTTCAAGCTAAGTTGGCACTGCGAGAGGATGGAGATGAGTTGAAACGCTCCTTTTGTCGGGGTATGGTTGAGGAGGCAAAGACTATTCCTGAGACTCCTACTAAGGAGCAAGTGGAAGCCGTCGCCCTATCTATTCCCCATATTGCGGAGTCAGCGACAGAGTTAGAACAATGGCTGGAAGATGAAGATTTAATCCCGTCTTTTCAAGGATTGGGGAGTTTTTATTATAGGCAGGGATTGTACGAACAAACTGAACCTTGGTGTAAGCAATGTCTAGAAGTAACTCGCCGTCGCTTGGGAGAAAAACATCCTGATGTTGCAACTTCCCTCAACAATTTAGCATTATTGTACTTATCTCAAGGAAGATACAAAGAAGCTGAACCCCTCTATTTACAAGCTTTAGAATTTTTTAAACAACTATTAGGGGAGAATCATCTCCATGTAGCAAGTTCCCTCAACAATTTAGCAGGATTGTACTTATCCCAAGGAAGGTACGAAGAAGCTGAACCCCTCTTATTGCAAGCTTTAGAATTAGATAAACAACTATTAGGGGAGAACAATCCTTATGTTGCACAATCCCTCAACAATTTAGCAGGATTGTACAAATCCCAAGGAAGGTACGAATTAGCAGAACCCCTCTTATTACAAGCTTTAGAATTGAGGAAACGACTCTTAGGAGACAATCATTCCCATGTGGCACAATCTCTCAACAATTTAGCAGGATTGTACAGTTCCCAAGGCAGGTACACAGAAGCAGAACCTCTCTATCTAGAAGCTTTAGAATTGAGAAAACGACTCTTAGGAGACAATCATCCCGATGTGGCAACTTCCCTCAACAATTTAGCAGGATTGTACAATTCCCAAGGCAGGTACACAGAAGCAGAACCTCTCTATCTAGAAGCATTAGATTTGTATAAACGACTCTTAGGAGACAATCATCCTAATACAAAAACCTGTCGTAATAATTTACAAAGGCTGCGACAACAGCAAAAACCCACTTCTTTAACTTGGTGGCAGTGGATTATAGTTATTCCTATAGTTATTCTATGGATGCCGTTTTATTTGCTATGGATGCTCACTCGGTGGCTAGTGCGTCGCTTTATTAGGTAAAGAGTCTAAACTATGATTGATGCGATTATGGGATAGACTATAATTGATCATTGATAAAGACTTGCCAAATACAACACAATCATAGTATTCACTCAATCATTCAAATCACAGCTTAGACTTATTATGGGATTATGGGATGGACTATATTGTTAATATTGTTTTGCAGTACAAAAAGGTAATAAAAAATCATGGACAAACAACTATTACTCAATAAAATTAAACAAGCAGTACAAGCGATCGAACCACAAGCGCAAATATTTCTTTATGGTTCACGGGCGCGAAACGATGCTCAACCAGACTCTGATTGGGATATATTAGTATTAGTTGATGGGATCACTAACCCTACTCGCACATCTCAAATCCGTCGTCAAATTTATGAAATCGAATGGGAAACAGAAGAAGTTATTTGTACCATTGTTCGCAGCAAAAATCAATGGGAACATCCCTTATTACAAACTACTCCTTTCTGGCAATCAGTTAACAAAGAAGCTATTATGCTATGAGTAAAAATTCCCCTCACGATCAACTAATTAGGTATCGTTTAAATCGTGCGGAGGAAGCTTATCAAGATGCTTGTTCTCTTGCTGATGGTGCAAGATGGAATAGTTGTATCAATCGTCTGTACTATAGTTGCTTTTATGCTGTTACGGCTTTACTTGCTTATGATAATCTCTCATCTCCAAAACATACAGGTGTCCGTAGTCTCTTCAACAAAAACTACATCCGTAGCGAAATTATTTCAAAAGACTTTGGTGCAATTTATAACGAATTGTTTGAATACCGTCTCGAAGCAGATTATACAGACTTTGCAGATTTTGATGAATTACAAGTTCTTCCTTTCATTGCAAAAGTGAGAGATTTTTTAAATATAATTTCAGACCTGCTTCCTACTGATTAAATGACAAAAGTATTGTATGGCAATACATTAAGTAAAGAGCATCTCAATACACAAATGATTCGTAATAATTTACAAATGATGCGACAGTCACATCCATCGTCTTAACTGCGATCAATTTGACTATGTAATGGACTATAACTGATCATTGATGAAGACTTGCTGAATACAACACAATCATAGTATTCATTCAATCATTCAAATAACAGTTTAGACTTATTATAGGATTACCGTAGGTGCTTCTCCTCTATGCCTCTTAGATTACCAGATTTCTTCCCCCCCTGAACGGTTACTTCAAGGGAGAAAAAGCGATCGGGCTATAATAGAGAAAATTTCACTTTAACTTGAGAAAATTGATTATGACAGCCACTATTGAAGACATTCGGGCAATACTAAAGCAATTAGCTCAATCCCAACAAGAGTTATCCCAAGCTCAAAAAGAAACAGATAAGCAAATTAACAGAGTTAGTCAGCAGATTGGGGAGTTGGGCAATCGTTTAGGAGAGTTTGTCGAGTGGCAAGTGCGTCCTGCGGTGGTGCGTCTGTTTCAGGAGCGGGGTATTGATGTGCATGAGTTTCACCCTGGCATTTCGGTAAAACGGGATAATGAGG
>NZ_JADBUE010000309.1:0-18878 GCF_020245805.1 Microcystis sp. M179S2
TAAAGACTGTTGATGAAACTCGATCGCTTTTTGGTATTCTCCTAGGGAATAGTAAACATTGCCTAAATTACCGTAGGATTTCGCTTCACCCCCCCGATCATCGATTTCCCGTGTGATTGCTAAGGACTGTTGATGAAACTCGATCGCTTTTTGGTATTCTCCTAGGGAATTGTAAACATTGCCTAAATTACCGTAGGATTTCGCTTCACCCCCCCGATCACCGATTTCCCGTATGATTGCTAAGGACTGTTGATAAAACTCGAGCGCTTTTTGGTCTTCTCCTAGGGAATCGTAAACAGCGCCTAAATTATTGTAGGAATTCGCTTCTCTCGACGGATCTTCGATTTCTCGACTTATTGCTAAGGACTGTTGATAAAACTCGATCGCTTTTTGGTATTCTCTTAGGGAACTGTAAAGATTGCCTAAACCTATGTAGGATTTCGCTTCACCCCCCCGATCACCGATTTCCCGTGTGATTGCTAAGGACTGTTGACAAAACTCGAGCGCTTTTTGGTATTCTCCTAGGCAATAGTAAATACCGGCTAATGAGTTGAGACTCGCAACTAAATCAAGTTCTAGATTTAACTCTTTTTGTAAATTGATCGCCTTTTGATAATACTCGATCGCAAGCTGTTGTTCCTGACGATAATCTACCAATGGCGATCGATATAATAAACGAAGGTTATAAATCTTAGCTAAACTGGCATATAAACTCGCTAGTCTTGGCTCTTTTTTGCCTTTATTTACCTCGATTTGCTCGATTAGTTCTAACAAGTCTTCCTTAGAGATTGAAGGAATATCTTTATCTATAGTAATTTCGTCAAAAGATTGTAAAATTGGTAAAAATTCCTGACAAGGTAAAAAGTTACTTGGAGGAGAAATAAAGCGAAAAACTCCTTTTCTCCAACTCCAAAAATCGGGGGACTTTTTGCGTAAATTTACCTCCACTGTGCTTGTTACCCAAAGAACAATGGAATAGGGAAATTCTCGCAATCCTTCCCTTGTCCATTGCAGATAACCAAAAAATTTATCTAGTTCCGATTTTTCCCGTTGCCATTCGGTCGCAACGCGCTCGCTACGCGAGATCGAGTGTAATTTTTCCACTCCTGTGGTTGTGATCACGGCGTTTTTGCTTTGTAATAACTCTGGTTTTTTGGAGACTAAACTAGCAATGGCTGCTCTTAAACTCGGTTCTTTTTGATCTAAATCAATCCGATAACAAGGGATTACTGGTTCTAATTCTTTGCTATAGCGATCAATAATTTCTTCTCGCAATTTTTCCTGATCACACACACAAATTAATATATTTAATCTCTCTTGATTTGCCTCTAGAGACACGATTAAACCTTCGTATTCTCTTTCATTTTGGTCAATAATTGAAGATGTTTCATTATTCATAATAAGTGGATAGCTGTTAAAAACTGTCAGATACCCCCATTAGGTAGGGTTGATTCATGAATCAACCCTACGGATCAAGGAGTGATCCGCACCCCCCTTATCAAGGGGGGATCAAGGGGGGATCCATCTTCAATTTAATTATAACTACTTACTTATCCCATTCAAATTGTTCCTCTTTTTTTCATTAACTCAACCACAATCGGATGCACGTTATACCACAAATCGCCATTGCGGTATTCCAAAATATATAAACCATGCAGCAGATCTAGAAAATTTTGATCCTTGAGATCCTTCGGGTTTAACTTTTCATAAACAGTTTTAATAATTTCCTCATCTGCTGTACCGATACTTTCAGCAAAATCGAGACTAAGTTCTGTGATTGATTGTTCTAGAACAGCTTGATCAATTTTTAGGGTATTATCATCAGGATAACGACGAACCGATCGCAAACAAACCCGACAGCAATCATTAGTAATGCGAATTAATTCTCGTAACACTCCCCCACTATAAAGACAAATTTTTTCGAGGGTGTCAGGATCGATTAAAGCGGAATCGATGCGCTTAGTGATAATCTCGGTTAAAGTAGCAATAATTTGCGGATCGGGTATAGCATTAGGTGCATTAATTTCTCCCTGTTTAAAGAGTTTATATACAGGCATTTTCACGATCTGATTATTGATTTCTGTTTCGAGAGTTGCCTTTAAAGCTACTTCTCTTAAAGCGGCGATCGGAATAGTCATAATAATCCGAAAACCGGGCAATTTAATCGCTTTAATATGGGATTGAAAAATATCCCTTACCTGTGCTAAGTCAATTTTATCAATGTCATCAACAATTACTAAGATTTTTTTCTGACTTTGGGACTCGATCACACTAGCTATAATGTTAATTTGGGCAACTAGATCGGTAATTCTCCGCTCATACTTTTGTTTGATTTCCTGGCGAATAGTCGAATTAATCTTGAGAATGCCTTTAATGTGAGCTAGTAAAGAAGAAAAGTTAAAACCTGTTTCGACAGTGGCATCTGCTTGATTGGTTTCGGTGCGGATTTGTTCAGCAAACCATTGATAAAAGCTTTTTTTAATAGAATCTTTAATAGTTAAATTTTGGGCTTCCGCTTCTGACATCATCTGAACTGCGATCGAGAATAAAATAGTAACATGATTTACGTCTGACATTTCGATCGTGTCTGAGATCGAGAAGAAAACAACAAAATAGCGATCATCTAACTTTCTTTTAAATTCGTAGAGTAGGGTTGACTTACCACAACCCCGATGTCCTGCTAGAATAATTTTTCCGTCTTCCGAAGGACTATCTTCGACCAATTGTTCTAATTCTTCGATAATTTCTGTGCCGTATTTGACAGCAAAACGCTGTAATTCTTTATCCGATCGCAGGGGTAAAAGTTCCAAATTGCGATAGGCTTCTCGAAAGGGTTCCAGTAAAGGACTAACCATAAGTAATTAAATTAGACTGTGTGTTGTGAAGATAATTAGCCACAAAGAAAACCAGAAAAAAATTAACTGATAACTGATAACTGATAATTAATAACTGTTATTTTTCTGCTGCCCAACTGTCGGGAGTGTAGGTTTTTAATGCCAGAGCATGGATGGCTTCGGTAGCCAGTGCCGATTGTAAAGCGCCATAAACCATTTGATGCTGTTTAACGCGGGTTTTGCCGGCAAATTCCCCGGAAATAACCACCGCTTCCAAATGATCGCCACCTCCCGTTAAATCCCGAATCATCACTTGTGCATCGGGGATTTGTTCTTGAATCATCGCTTCTACTTGGCGAAAGTCAACCATCGTAACTCCTCAAAAGAATTAAAGATACTCTGATCCCATTGTTACCGAAAGCTCGTCAATGGGGACAAAATTTACTGCTGTGGGGGGGAGTTGTTAGGAGTTGCCGAGGTGGGAGTCGGTGCGGAGATGGGTGTGCTGACAAATCCCATCTCGTAGAGTTGTTGATAGCTTTTTTGTCCTAATTCACTGGTGGGGTTTTGGGATTGAATCACCTGAATTAACAAAGGAACCGCCAATTCTGGCTGATTTTGCGCCCTATGGACCAAAGCAAGCTGATAGGTGGCTTCATCCCGCAGTTGTCCGGTGTTTAAAGCACTTTGACGCTGAGAATCGAATACTTTCGGGTCAATTCCTGAGAAACTATTAGCTAATTGCAGATGATAGTTAGATAGTTGGTTAAAAATCCGACGCGCTTGATTGAGTTTGTCCACCGCGACATCGTATTTAGCGGCATTAATAGCGGCGTTCGCTTCTTCCACTAAACGTTGTCCCCCCTGAAGACTCAGGACACTATCGGCTTGATTTAAGGGTTTTAATTCGTTAGGATCGCTGGTGGGATTGTTAGAGTCGGGGGTTTGTGCTTGTCCGTCAGGTGCGATCGCAATCACTAAACCGATCACCAGAGTGAGCAGATAAATTAAACTATAAGGCTGTTTTCGCTTAACCATAAAATTTCTCGACTTAATGTTCCTGATGGGAACGGCTATTTTTTCTAACATCGACAACTGACCTATAGTAGCTTTTTTGGGGCAGTTTCGATCCGACCCCAGCTTTCTAGACGTTAGCTCTAGCGGTTTTGTCGCCATGGCAAGCGCTGATTTTTCCTGAAGAATCAGTACAAGTCCCCAAAAAGTTAGTTTATCCCCCCGATTAATGGTTTAAATACCGATAATTCCCCCCTTGCAAGGCTGTCCAGATAGAATAAAGAGAAAGTAGGAGTTTAGTTAAAATGTCTTTATCACTGATTACTCGTAAGTTTACGGTGGAAGAATACGAAAAAATGACAACCGAGGGAATAATCAAACCCGATGAAAAAGTGGAATTAATTCGAGGAGAAATTATCAAAATGTCACCGATGGGAACCCGTCAGGCTGCTAGTGTAGATAGATTAATACAATTGTTCTATCAAAAGTTAGGACATAAAATTATTCTCAGAGTGCAAAATCCGATTAGATTAAATAATAACTCTCAACCAGAACCAGATTTAAGTTTACTAATACCTCGATCGGATTTTTATGTTGCTGCCTATCCTTGTCCCCAAGATATCTATTTAATTATTGAAGTTTCTGATTCTACCCTCGATTATGATCGCTATACTAAAATCCCTCTTTATGCGGAAGCAAATATTCAAGAAGTTTGGATTGTCAATCTCAAGGAAGAATGTTTAGAAGTTTATCGCCATCCGCTGCAGGGTAGTTATCAAAATATTCAGAAATACTCTATAAATGAGAGGGTTTTTATAACATCTTTTCCCGATATAGAATTCACTATTGCAGAAATATTAGGAGTGTAGTTAAAATGTCTTTATCACTGATTACCCGTAAGTTTACGGTGGAAGAATACGAAAAAATGACAACCGAGGGAATAATCAAACCCGATGAAAAAGTGGAATTAATTCGAGGAGAAATTATCAAAATGTCACCGATGGGAACCCGTCATGCTGCCTGTATAGCTAGATTAACACAGTTATTTTATCGAAAATTTGGCGATCTTATTCTCTTAGGAGTGCAAAACCCGATTAGATTAAATAATAATTCTCAACCAGAACCAGATTTAAGTTTACTAATACCTCGATCAGATTTTTATGTTGCTGCCTATCCTTGTCCTCAAGATATTTATTTAATTATTGAAGTTTCTGATTCTACCCTCGATTATGATCGCTATACTAAAATCCCTCTTTATGCAGAAGCAAATATTAAAGAGGTTTGGATTATCAATCTCAAGGAGGAAGGTTTAGAAGTTTATCGCCATCCGCTGCATGGTAGTTATCAAGCTATTCAGAAATATTATCGAGGTGAAAGTATTTTTATTGAATCCTTTCCAGAAATAGAGTTAACTTTAATTGAAATACTCGGTAATATTTATTAAATTAAATTCTACAGCGTCTCTCATAAAGAGAAAGTATAACCTAATTTGGTATCGACGACCGACGACCGACTCCCCAAAACGAAAAATTCGTACCTCACCATAGAATTACTGAATAGCTGATAGCTGGTAGCTGAGGATTTATAACTTGCGTTCGTAACTTAACAATGTATTTTGTAATAACATTGCCACCGTCATCGGACCGACACCCCCGGGGACAGGAGTAAGATAACTAGCTACTTCTAAAACCCCAGCATAGTCCACATCGCCCACCAAACGGTCAGCGACGCGATTAATACCCACATCCACCACTACCGCACCCGGTTTTACCATATCTTTAGTGATTAAATTGGCTTTACCGACAGCAGGTACTAAAATATCGGCACTTCTGGTTATTTCTGCCAGATTTTCCGTGCGCGAGTGAGCAATAGTTACCGTAGCGTTTTCCTCCAATAACATTAAAGCTAAAGGTTTCCCCACTAGAATACTGCGACCCACCACCACCGCGTGCTTACCGGCTATGGGAATATTATATTCTTTCAGGAGTGCCATGACCCCCGCAGGAGTACAACTGCGGATACAGTCCTCACCCCGCACTAAACCGCCTAAATTGAGAGGATGTAAGCCATCAGCATCTTTTTTCGGGTCAATTTGGTAGAGAAGGGAAACCGCATCTAAATGCTTGGGTAAGGGTAATTGAATTAAAATCCCGTCCACCCGCTCATCTTGATTGAGACGGACAATTTCCGCTAAAATTTCTAGTTCACTTGTATCGGTGGGAAAATGACGACCAAAAGAGGCCATGCCGATTTTAGTACAAGCTTTCTCCTTATTGCGTACATAAACGGCACTAGCAGGATTATCCCCCACCATCAACACCGCTAACCCCGGAGGTCTTCCCATTGGAGATTTTAGCGTCTGGATGCGCTCTCCTAGACCAAGCTGGATTTTTTGAGCTAAGGCTTTCCCGTCGAGAATTTGGCAAGTAGTTACGGACATTCTATGATAATACCGAGAACAAAAATCTTTCGGATCCATTCTATGGTCAAAAAGATTGGCTAATAGCACTCGTTAAGGTTAAAGCAAGAATGTCTATCCAGACTCGTGTAGCGCGCATCGGCAGTCTATTATTATTGCTAGGGTTATTCGGTTGTAGTACCCTTGCTGACCTCGGTATTGCCGTTCCCTACATCGGTGATCCTCCCCTAACAGCGATCGAGCAATTACAGGAAAAACCAAAAGGTGCTTTAGTTTATCTTAGGGGAACCGTGAGCAATTATGCCCCTTTTTTAGCGGGAGGGGCCTATCTTTTGCAGGATAAGTCCGGGAAGATTTGGATTCGCACCAATAGCAATAAATTACCCCGTCAAGGCGAAGAAATCGTCATTAAGGGCAAAATTGACTTTGAGGCTATTCCCCAAGGTTCCCAAACCGTCAACGAAGTGTATGTGGTGGAATTAGAACAGATGGATGCAGTAGCGGTTAATTCGGTTCCCACTCCTTCCCCGTCCCCAGAAATTAAACCCTCCCCCACCTCAGAAGTTAAACCCCCAGAAAATAATTCTCCCCCGGTCTCCACTAAACCCCTGGAAAATCCCCGACAGGTGACAATTCCCAGCGCAACCGCAACGAAACCCCCAGAAACTCCCGTCCTTACCCCCGTTAAACCCAATCCCCCCGTGCAACCCGTCGCGGAAGCGATTCCCCCCAAACCCCCCGCAGTGGTTAAACCCGTCCCAGACCCCCTCGATGCCTTCTTTTTACCCCATAAACAAAGCGAGAAATAGCCAGGGTTAGGTGTGGGAATTATGAATTATGAATTATGAATTATGAAGTGGGAAGTGGGGAGAAAATACAAATAATCTCCTGTCTCCTGTCTCCTGTCTCCTGTCTCCTGACTCCTTACCCCACAGTTAACTTTACTTTTGTCCAACCACTTAACTGATGATATTTGTTGCTTTGGCGATTTTAGAACAGGACGGTCGATTTTTAATGCAGTTGCGCGACGACATCCCGACGATTCTCTATCCGGGGGTGTGGGGTTTATTTGGTGGTCACTTAGAAGCGGGTGAAAATCCAGAAATAGGGTTAAAACGAGAGTTAAAAGAAGAAATTAACTACGAAGCCCCTAGTTTACGCTATTTTCGCTCTTATAACGATGATAATCTCTCGCGTTATCTTTATCATGTACCCCTGACCCTGGAATTAGAAAAATTAGTACAAACGGAAGGGCAAGATTTAGCTTTATTACCTCCGGCTGCCATCCGTCAAGGGGAATACTATTCCCAGAAGATTAATCAGACTCGTCCTTTAGGAAAAATTCATCGCCAGATATTACTCGATTTTCTAGAAGTAGAATTATAGTGGATATTAGAGCCAGACAAGGAACTCCCTTATCTATACGGAAGTCGTAGTTAACACTGCTCCTCACCTCCCTCGAAGGCAAAATGCTCCCGCTTTTTGAATGGCTTTATCTAAACGTCAATCTTATTTTGGCTTTGTCTTTATGAACCAGTCGCGTCCCTCGTTCGTTTCCGTGCAGAAACTCCTATCTGGAGGTGCGATCGCTACCCTAGCAGTTAGTTCCCTGATGGTTCTCACCCCCGCAGCCAAAGGGGAAAAACCCTTAGAAGATAACCCGAAAGCAGTCATCGACCAGGTTTGGCAAATTGTTAATAATGAATTTGTAGATCGTGGTTTTCATCAAATTGATTGGCAAAAAAAACGTCAAGAATTGTTAAGCAGAAATTATACTAATCCCCAACAAGCTTACACGGCAATCCGGGAAGCTTTAAAGGAATTGGGTGATACTTATACCCGTTTTTTAACTCCTAGGGAATTTGCTGTCCTCACCAGTCAAACTTCCGGAGAATTATCGGGAATTGGGGTACGTTTAGCCCTTGATAAACGCACTAGCGATCTGGTCGTTGTCGATACGGTGAAAAAATCCCCCGCCAAGGAAGCGGGAGTGAAAAGCGGCGATCGCCTGATCAGAATTAATGGCAAACCCACCGCTTTAATGACCCTAGAACAAGCAATGGAAGCACTACAGGGAGCAGTGGGTACTAGCGTTAGTTTACAGCTTGCCCGTCCCGATCAAGGGGTATTTGAAGTGACTTTGACCCGGGTAGATATCGAAATCCCCTCGGTTAGCTATACCCTTAAACAGGAAGGTGGGGTGAAAGTTGGTTATATCAAACTGGATGAATTTAGTTCCCACGCGGCCGAACAAATGAAAGAGGCGATCGAGGAATTAAGTCAACAACAGGTATCCGGCTATGTTCTCGATCTGCGGGGCAACCCCGGGGGTTTACTATTTGCTAGTGTCGATATCGCTCGCATGTGGATGAAACAGGGCAAAATCGTTAGCACCATTGATCGACGGGGCGGTGATCGCCAATTTATCGCCAATAACACCGCTATTACCGATTTACCCCTCGTGGTCTTGGTGAATAAAGGTTCCGCCAGCGCCAGCGAAATCCTCGCCGGGGCGCTGAAAGAAAATGGCCGGGCGACTTTAGTGGGTACATCGACCTATGGCAAGAGTACCGTCCAATCGGTACACACCCTCTCCGATGGTTCCGGTTTAGCGGTGACAATTGCCCGTTATTATCCCCCCAACGGCGAAAATATCTACAAAAAAGGCATTAAACCCGATGTGCAGATCGAGTTAACCCAGGAACAACAGCTGCGCTTCCGCGATGATCCTTCTTTGGTGGGAACTAAGGATGATCCCCAGTACCAACAGGCGATCTCGCTGCTACAATCCCATAGTGTTAAACGTCCTGGCACCGGCAATCTCAATAATCCTTTGAGTAGTCGAGCCGAATAATTGTCCTCAATAATGTCTAAGTAGGTAGGTGGAATTAAATATAAGATGAACGTAGGTTGGGTTGAAGCATGAAACCCAACGCCCGCTCATGTTACGCTACCGCTAACCCATCCTACAAATAATTGTGCCTCCCTACTTAGGGTTGGCGGCAAAAAGTACGGGCGAAGCATTCGGATAGAAAATCTACGTTTCACCGATAGGTTATTGCCCGAATGCTTCGCCCCTACAGGACACGGGCCGATGAAGACGCAAGGTGTTGAAGCACGATTCTTTCAAAATCTTGCACCTGTTTCACGAGAAAAGCCACAAAACCCTTACCTTGCCTACATTTCACATTTATTCAGCAAACCCTACTTAATCCCAACCTTGGCGAGATTTTACAATTCCCGACGACCTTCTAAAGCTCTCGCTAGGGTTACTTCATCAGCGTATTCTAGATCACCACCCATGGGCAACCCGAAAGCGATACGGGTAACTTTAGTGAAGGGTTTCAGTAAACCCCCGATATACAAAGTCGTGGTTTCCCCTTCGACACTGGGACTGATAGCTAAGATAACTTCCTGAATTTTTTTCTGGCTGACTCTGGTGACTAAAGACTGTATATTTAATTGATCCGGTCCAATCCCATCCATAGGTGAGATAACACCCCCTAAAACGTGATATTTACCCGAATATTCCCTTGTTTTCTCCAAAGCAATCACATCTCTGGAGTCAGCTACCACACAGATAGTCCCCGTTTCTCGGTTAGGATTGCGGCAAATTTCGCAGATCGGTTCGGCCGAAAGATGGAAACAAACCTGACATAATCCTACTTGTTTTTTCGCTGCTACGATCGCCTGGGCCAATTCGATCGCATCTTGTTCCGGTCGTTTGAGAATATAGAGGGCCAGACGTTGAGCGCTTTTGGGTCCCACCCCGGGTAATTTTTGTAACTGCTCGATCAAACGAGCTAAAGGCGGTGTATAAATAGCAGTTAATCCTCTTATCAGTTATCAGTTATCAGTTATCAGATTTGAGTTTTCAAGTGAGCAGTGTTACATGGAAGTTTCCTGCTGTCTTTTCACTGTTTACTGCTCACTGTTTACTAACTAAGACCTTTTTGGTAAACGGACATCGATAACACTGGTGTTGAAATTATAATTATCTCCTTCCAACTCGATTAAAGTGCCAATTTTCACCTTTTGACCGCCAACAACCGCACCAGTATCTGTAACTTCCGCTTGACCACTGAGAGTCATAATCATATCTTGAGAATAGTTTTCCGTGCGGGGATCCGGTAGGACTTTCACGCTACCATCGGGCTGCGGAACTAAGACATTTCTCGATAAAGCTTTAACATTTTTTATATCCACTTGACCGGCCGGTTGATTACGAATAACAATATTAGTTTTCTTCTCGGTATTGAATTGATTAATCAAAGCATTGGGATTAAGAACACTTAAACCCCGGACAATAACATCCACTTCTAGGGGTTCTTTGGTAACTTGAGCGATCGTACTTTTACCACTCGTCCCCGGGACAACAAAAATCCCGATAATTGTCAATAAAATTACTAAGGCCGCTCCAATATCAAGCAAGCTAAATTTACCGAATAAACGTCCTTTTGAGTCTAATAATTTCATAAGCGGTTCACTATAAAATTTTGGGGAGAAGGGAACAGGGGAACGGGGTGATGGGTAGGGTTGATTCATGAATCAACCCTACTATGAATCAACCCTAGGGTGATGGGGGATGGGGAGAAAATACAAATAATCTCCTGAATCCTGTCTCCTGAATCCTGTCTCCTGAATCCTGCCTCCTGAGGGCTAATAGATTCTATCACGATCGGAATCTTGGTCGCGGACAGGAAGTCTGACTTAAGATAGAAGATCGGAGTCTCACACGGAGCGATCGATAGACAATGGCGGGTAAAACTCAACTTAAGAAACAAGAAAAGCAATTATCTCCAGTGGATCTGACCCCTTCTGACGGTAACAACCTCGAAAAAGTTGCCCCCGTTAAACATTGGTCGATCGAAGATAGCGAAAATCTCTATCGCATCCAAGGCTGGGGAGAACCCTATTTCTCGATCAATGCCGCAGGAAATATTACCGTTTCGCCCCAGGGAGAAAGGGGCGGTTCTTTGGACTTATACGAGTTAGTTTCGGCGATTAAGCGGCGTAATATCGGTTTACCCTTGTTAATTCGGTTTAGTGATATTTTGGAAGACCGGATCGAGCGCCTGAATGCCTGTTTTAACCGAGCGATCGCCCGTTATAATTATGCCAATGTCTATCGCGGTGTCTATCCGATCAAGTGCAATCAACACCGTCACATCGTCGAGTCTTTAGTGCGTTTTGGTAAACCCTATCAATTTGGGCTTGAGGCTGGTTCAAAACCTGAGCTAATGATTGCTTTAGCTACCCTAGAACCTGCCTTAAACGGCAAAAATGACAAAACACAACCATTGCTAATTTGTAACGGCTATAAGGACAAAGAATACCTGGAAACAGCCCTGTTGACCACTCGTCTCGGTCATCGGCCTTTGATTGTCATCGAACAATTGGAAGAATTATATTTAACCCTGCGCGTCAGTCGTCAGTTAGGAATTGCCCCTCATTTGGGAGTGCGTGCGAAACTGGGGACAAAAGGGGTGGGCCGTTGGGGATGTTCCACGGGAGACCGGGCAAAATTCGGTTTAACCGTCCCGGAAATCTTAACGGTGGTGACGGAATTAGAACAAGCGGGGATGTTAGATTGTCTGCAACTGCTGCACTATCATATCGGGTCGCAAATCTCCGCTATTAGCGTCATTAAAGATGCCATTCGCGAAGCTAGTCAGATTTATGTGGAATTAGCGAAATTAGGGGCAAATATGACCTATCTCGATGTGGGGGGTGGTTTAGGGGTCGATTACGATGGCTCAAAAACTAACTTCTACGCCTCAAAAAACTACAATATGCAGAATTATGCCAATGATATCGTGGCTGAGGTCAAGGAAGCTTGTGAAGATGCCCAGATTTCACCCCCAATTCTCATCAGTGAAAGTGGCCGGGCGATCGCTTCTCATCAATCGGTGTTAGTCTTTGATATCTTGGGAAGTAGTGAGGTTCCCCAAAACCCTCCCGATCCCTGCAATGGGAAAGAACACCTCATCCTCCGTAATCTCTGGGAAACCTACACGGGTATCGATGAGCGCAATTATCAGGAAGCTTATCACGATGCGGGACAGTTCAAAGAGGAGGCGATTAGTCTGTTTAATTTCGGTTATCTCAGTCTCAAGGAACGAGCTAGAGCCGAACAATTGTACTGGGCTTGTTGTCACAAAATTCTGCAAGTGGCCCGACAACAGGATTATGTTCCCGATGACTTGGAAGACTTAGAGCAAATTATGGCCTCAATTTATTATGCCAATCTCTCGGTTTTTCAGTCAGTTCCCGATAGTTGGGCGATCGATCAACTATTTCCAATTATGCCGATCCATCGTCTCGATCGAGAACCTACCCAAAGAGGTATTCTCGCCGATTTAACCTGTGATAGTGACGGAAAAATTGCCCAGTTTATCGATTTGCGCGGGGACGTAAAATCAGTTTTAGAATTGCATCCGTTGGAGTACAAAAACGGTAAACATTCTCCAGAACCTTATTATCTAGGAATGTTTCTGGTGGGTGCTTATCAAGAGATTATGGGCAATTTACATAATCTTTTTGGCGATACTAACGTGGTACATATTCAGATGAGTCCCAAGGGGTACGATATCGAGTATCTAGTCAAAGGAGATACGATCACGGAAGTATTAGGTTATGTGCAGTATTCCGCAGAAGACCTGTTAGAAAAAATTCGTCTTCGTTGTGAACAAGCTTTGCAGGAAAATCGCATGACTGTGGAAGAATCCCAATTACTACTACAGGATTATGAACGCAGTTTGCGACGTTATACCTATCTAGTGGGTGGGGATTGACGATTGCTCTTGCCGATCGAGTAATCGATCGAGGATGATAGAAAATAGACAAAATAGATAGGCAGTAAGGGGAAGCAGTGGAAAAGGGAACGCTGGTAGAATTTCGAGTCCAAGGAGAAAGGCGCTTAGGGGTGATCGATCGCCCAGAAGGTAAAAAAGATTGGATCGTCATCGATCAAGGGGGGAACCCGCATAAACTGCGTCCCCAACGCTTCGATTACATTATCAAAGCAGGTCCGTCCAACTATAAAGAGATTGGCAATTTTCTGCGGGAAGTCCAACCCTATCTAGATGCTAGTGGTTTAGAAGTGGCCTGGGAATTATTAGCCGGGGAAAATCAGTTAGTCACTCCCGAAACCATGGCCGAGATTCTCTTTTCCGATCGCAGTCCCCAGTTTTGCTATGCGGCCCATTGTCTCTTGAGTGATGATAAAGTTTATTTTAAAAATAAAGGGGATGGTTACGAAGCCCGATCGGAAAATCAGGTAGAGGAAATCAAACACCAGCTAGAGGTGGAACAACAGCGTCAACGGGAAAAAGGCCAATTTCTCCAACGTCTCCAACAGGCCTTGGCCGGTGAAACGGTAGAATGGTCAGAAAGCGATCGAATTCGTCTGGAATCTCTAGAAAAATTTATCCTCCAACCCGAACAAAAATATCCAGCAGCCATGGACATACTCTCGCTGCTGGGCCGTTCCCAAACCCCCGAGGCTGCTTTTGAATTGTTAGTCGATTTGAAATGGTGGAGTAGTCACGAAAACCTTTTCCTGCGACGCAGTTCCTACCCCGTTCAATTCTCGAAAAAGGTACTTGATGTGGCGCGTCTTAATTTACTCAATCCCCCTGCGGATGCGGATGTCAACAATCGTCTCGATTTAACCCACCAAAAAATTTATACCATCGACGATGAAAGTACCGAGGAAATCGATGACGGATTATCGGTGGAAATGCTCGCGGATGGTGGTCATCGTCTCTGGATCCATATTGCTGATCCTAGCCGTTTAGTGCTTCCCGATGATGAATTAGACCTAGAAGCACGTCGTCGCAGTACCAGTCTTTATCTTCCCACGGGAATGGTTCCCATGTTTCCCCTAGAATTGGCCGCCGGTCCAATGAGTTTGGTACAGGGTAAACTTTGTCCCGCATTGAGTTTTGGGGTAATCCTCGATGAAACGGGGGCGATCGCCGATTATCGGATTCATCCTAGTACAATTAAACCTACCTATCGCCTCACCTACGAAGATGTGGACGAAATGTTACATCTGGATCTGCAGCATGAACCGGAAGTAAGGATTCTCAACCGTTGGGCAAAACAACGCCACGCATGGCGCAAATCTCAGGGATCGATTAACATCCAAATGCCAGAATCATCCATTAAGGTGAAGGATAACGACGAAATTATCGTAGAATTGCAGGAAGTTTCCCCATCTCGGCAATTAGTGGCGGAAATGATGATTTTAGCTGGAGAAATCGCCGGTCGCTACTGTCAGGAACACGAGATCCCCGTGCCTTTCCGCGGACAACCACAACCAGAATTACCCCCCGATGAGGAGTTAATTTTACTACCTGCGGGCCCGGTGCGTTCCTGTGCCTTGCGTCGCTGTATGCCGCGCAGTGAGATGACGACGATTCCTAACCGTCATGCTAGTCTGGGATTGAATACCTATTCCCAAGTAACTTCGCCAATTCGCCGTTATACTGACCTTTTGACCCATTTTCAACTAAAAGCCCATCTCCGGGGCGATCAACTGCCTTTTACCCGGGATAGAATGCAGGAAATTCTCTATAGTGTCGCTAGTTCGGCTCAAGAAGCCACCTCGGTGGAACGACAAACTAATCGTTATTGGAGTTTGGAATTTTTGCGACGACAGGGAGATCAAGTCTGGCAAGCTTTGGTTTTACGCTGGCTGCGGGAAGAGGAAAATTTAGGCTTGATTTTATTGGAGGAATTGGGGTTAGAATTACCCCATCGTTTTGAGCGCTCGGTATCTTTAGGCGATCGCTTTCAAGTACAAGTTAGTCGCTCTGATCCCCACCGCGATGAGATCCGTTTTCGCGAGTTATCGGGTTTTGTCTCCTCCCAAGCAAGTTAATCTGTCAGGCAAAAAGGAGTCACTTATCAGTGATCAGTTATCAGATGTGAGTTTTTAGTTATCCCTCGATTCCTGAATTGTGACGCTCCTTCAGAGGTTATCTGTTGGTGTCCATAATGTAGAGCTTGATTGTACTTTGATGTAGTGTTTTGCAGGTGCTGAAAAGGGAGCATTATCAAAAGAGATCTGCTAGAATTAAAGTGTTTGTTGCCAAGCGATAGTTCCATAGATGGGTTAGAAATGGTTGATTTTAAGAAGAAGTTGGGTTTGAAATCAATTGAGAAAAAAGTAGATCCCGTTGAAATTTATGATGAGCTAGACAGAAGGAGCGAGACTGGTCCTTTGCGTCCAGTGCAAAGAGAAATTCTAACGAACTGGTGGTTGAATCGTAAAGACGATAAAGATTTAGTTTTAAAGTTGCATACTGGGCAAGGTAAAACTTTGATTGGTTTGTTGATCCTTCAATCTAAACTGAATCAAAAGAAAGGTCCCTGTCTATATGTGTGTCCCAACAAATACTTGGTGAAACAAACTTGCCAAGAAGCAGAAAAATTTGGCATTGGATATGTAACTATTGATAGCAGCAATTCTCTGCCTGATCAATTTCTAAACTCAGAGAAGATATTAATCACGCACGTTCAGAAAGTTTTCAACGGGAAGTCAGTTTTCGGAATTGGCGGAAAATTCACTAAAGTAAACACGATTATTTTAGACGACTCACACGCCTGTATAGATTTCATAAACGAATCCTTTAAAATAAAAGTAAACAATTCTCATCATCTCTATCAACGTTTGTTTCAACTGTTTGAAGACGATCTAAGAGAGCAAGGTGAAGGCAGTTTTTTTGAGATAAAGAATGGCGAAAGCACAACTTTTTTGCCAGTTCCTTATTGGAATTGGCAAGATAAAAAGTCAGAAGTTGTACAAATTATTATTGAATATACAAGTGATACAAAAGTAATGTTCACTTGGGATTTAATCAAAGACAGTATTGATAATTGTCAATGCTTTTTTAGTGGCAAAGAATTAGAAATTTCAACTTATTTTAGTCCAGTTAACCAGTTTTCTACTTTTAGCAAGGCTGAACAGAGAATCTTGATGTCAGCAACTACACAAAATGATTCTTTCTTTCTAAAAGGTCTTGGATTAAACGTTCAAGCTATAAATAATCCGCTTACTCCAGAGCAAGAGAAGTGGTCAGGTGAAAAAATGATCTTGATTCCCTCACTCATCCATGAGGAGTTGAATAGAGATTACATTATTGTCAGATTTTCTAAACAAAACCCTAGTCGAAAAGCAGGCTTAGTAGCAATTACCTCTAGTTTCAATAAAGCAAAGGTGTATCAGAAGCAAGGTTCTGTAGTTGTTAAAAGTGAAAATATCTTTGAAGAGGTTAGTAAGCTTAAATCAGGTGAATATAGCAATACAGTGGTAGTTGTCAATCGCTACGACGGAATAGATCTTCCAGATGATTCTTGTCGGCTCCTCATTATTGACTCTATGCCATATTCGGAGTCATTAACTGAGAGGTACGAAGAAGAATGTAGATCGAATAGCGACTTAACAAATATTAGAGCTGCTCAGAAGATAGAACAAGGTCTTGGCAGGAGTGTAAGAGGCGAGAAGGACTACAGTGTTATTCTCATCATCGGAGATGATCTTGTAAAATTCCTTAAAAGTTCTAGCTCAAATAGGTTCTTCTCATCTCAAACAAGGAACCAGATAGAGATTGGGCTAGAAGTCTCTGAAATGGCAAAAGAAGAAGATATAAAAAATGGTAATGATTATACAAAGGTAATACTTGAATTGATCAACCAATGTCTAAAAAGAGACGATGGATGGAAAGAGTTTTATAAAGAGAAAATGGATGCGAACATTAACAGTAATCCATCTTCTACAGGTAAGATACTGGAAATTCTAGAATTGGAAAGAAAGGCAGAAGAAAGCTTTTTCCAAAATGATCCTGAAAGTGCAATCAACCATGGGCAAAAAATAATTGACTTGTACTGTACTGAAGATCAAGCAGAGAAGGGTTGGTATTTGCAGACCCTTGCTCGATTCAAGTATAAGATCAGCAAGTTAGATTCTAATAATACTCAACAAAGTGCTTTCAAAAATAATTCTCAGCTTCTGAAACCTAGAGAAGGTATTAATTATAAGAAATTAAGCTATATAAGCGAAAATAGAATAAAACGAATTCGAGATTGGATTTCTTCGCATGAAAATTATCAAGAGCTTTCAATGGATGTAAATGAGATACTTGAAAATTTAAGTTTTGGACAGCCTTCAGAAAAATTTGAAAAAGCACTTCAAGATTTAGGCTATGCGATCGGTTTTTTAAGTCAAAGACCGGATAAGGAGTTTAAAAAAGGCTCTGACAATCTTTGGTGTGTCTCAAATGATGAATATTTCATGTTTGAATGTAAGAGCGAAGTCGAGGATTCACGCAGTGAGATAACTAAAACTGAAACTGGACAAATGAATAATCACTGTGCATGGTTTGAACAAGAATATAAGACAGATAAAGTAAAAAGAATTCTCATCATTCCTACAAAAAATGTTTCAAAACAAGGAAGTTTTACCCATGAAGTTGAAATCATGAGAAAAGGAACACTTAAATCCTTGAGAGATAGGGTCAAGTCCTTTTTCAAGGAGTTTAAAGACTATTCTCTCACTGAAATTAGTGACTCCAAGATGCAGGAACTATTGGTTTTCCATAAACTTGATGTTGAATCCTTGAAAAAAGAATACTCTGAAAAGTATTTTCAAAAAAAGTAGAAGAATAGACCTCTTGCATAATTTTTTTATGGTGTAATAGAGGGTTTGGCTTTTTTCTCAATTTTTAGATGGAAGTGGAAAAAATAATAAAATGTGATCTCATGGTTTAGGGTTCTTGTCCCCCTGTCAGATTGGTATGTTAAAATGAGGTGAAATAATATCAATGCGTGGAGTCATTCTTTGATATGAGTAAATATTCTAATTTTGACCCAACTCATTTTGTTGTCGAACCCGAAGAAACTGAACAAATAACCCAATTAAATCAGCTGCTTAATAGAGAAATACCGACGAGACTCGTAACCGAACAGGGAGAAAATATCCATATTCCCGAATCGGTTTTAATGGTACTTCGTTACAGTGTGGCTGCCTTAGCATCGGGACAGGTAATTCAGTTAAATGTTACCCCTCAGGATTTAACTATAGAAGAAGCGGCTAATTTGTTAAATGTTTCTAACTCTTATCTAATAAAATTACTAGAACAGGGGCAAATTTTATCGACTAATGTAGGCAGTGATAGACGGATAAAACGAGAAGATTTGGTAATATATAAAGAGAGAAAATATCGAGAAAGAGAACAAATTTTAAATAACCTTGTGGCCATGACTGAAGCGGAAGGACTATACAGAAAAGATGAGGAATTAAACCTAGATGACAGCAGAGCCTAGGGTTGTTTTAGATGCTTGTGTTCTTATTCCTCAGTATTTACGCGATACTTTATTATCAATTGCTTGGCAAGGTTTATACTCTCCTTACTGGTCGAAATTAATTTTAGAAGAAACAACCCGCAATCTGATTAATCGATATAATATCTGAACTTCCCCCATACATATATACCATAATAGCCCAAAACCCTTATCCATCAATGGATGTACCCCCTTAACTTTTCTTAATGTACCCATGTAATTTGTAACATTTCTTAATGGACAAGAATTCTCTCTATTTGCTA
>NZ_JADBUE010000031.1:0-2663 GCF_020245805.1 Microcystis sp. M179S2
AAATTTTGCCTCAAACCCTGTCTGCGTAAAGATTTCAGGAGTTTGTACCCAGTAGTTTATTAGTATTACATTGCTTTAACTCAGGCTCTGTAAGACTTTGAGCCATAGCTAGTATATTTATACGGGGGAAGTTCAGTTATTGATAATATTGAGTCCCATTTATGGCCAATTTTACAGAAAAGGGGCTGATTTTTGTGTGGGTTATTTTAATTGGCGCGGTTGGCAGTAACCTTTACACCTTTAAGACCTTTGACCTTTATAATGAGCTAAGACCATTTGATAACAAGAAATGGGGGATATTCCTTTTAATCTTTATCTTCAGTCATTTATTCCCAAATAGCAACGACTATACTAATAGGTAAAAAAACAACAAGAAAGGGAAGAGAAATTAAAATTATTAATAAATCAATCAAAAAAATTAGGTCTCGACTTTTAAAGTATCTAAACTTGTTTTCATAAGGCTTTGAAAGTAAAGAGATACATTTTTAGCGTATCTGGATTTTGTGTATTTTCTCAGTTTTTTTAAAACTTTTTTACTCTTAATAGAAAGAATAGATTCATAAATAGGGTCTGCTGAATAAATGTGAAATATAGACGAGGTAAGGGTTTTAGGGTTTTGTTTGGCGAAACAGGTGCAAGATTTTGAGAGAATCGTGGTTCAAAACCTGGCATCTTCATCAGCCCGCGTCCTGTAGGGGCGAAGCATTCGGGCATAACCTATCGGTGAAACCGTAGATTTCCTATCCGAATGCTTCGCCCCTACTTTTTGCCGCAAGCCCTAAATATATTTTTATTCCTCATAATAGCCCCATTCATGCAATTGTACTCCTGACTCCTAACCCAACCAACAAACTTTTTCAGCCAACCCTACTTAGGTTCTCACTAAGGATTTATTGACAGTGGCTTCAATTTGATAAATAGATGAAAGGACGCTACCTTGATGATTATTGACTAGATCATATTTGACTTCTTGTAAATAATTAAAAATGGCATCCCGCAGAATCGGTTTTTCAATGTTTACCCGGTGCTGATAGTCCCATAAATCCCAAACTATCAAACCAATTCCCACGATTGGATCGATTAATTCTGCCCCAAAACTACTCGCTACTGCTCCACCGGTTTTAGTGGCAATTTTCGCCCCCGTTTTTCCCGCTAGGGACAAATAAACTGTGCTGCCCACTTTCATCACTGGGACCAGAGATTTAACTCCTAAAGCAGTGGTGCCACCGACTAAAAGTTTAATTGATGTGTTAGAAATATTGCCCTCGGTATCTTGAATTGTTATGGCTATATCACTAAGATAACGGTCCCATTTGCCTTGGGGAATTTGATAACTGGCCTGAATATTCTCTAATTCATTGCTTAAATTATTGACATATAAATTAACGGCATCCCTAGTAATTCTCTCTAGACGCAATTGGGCCTCTTGGGGACGAATTACCCGTTTAGTAAACTCGGTTTGAATAGTTTTGGTCAAATTTTCCGCCACCACCTGTTCCGGGGGTGGATTATCTGTATTGACCCAGTGAGCGATCGAGGAGTATAATCCGCTTAAAAAGGCCTTGCCCTCAAATTGTTTTTGATTGAAATAGTTAAAATACCAAGGCAAAAAACCCTGATCTACTCTTGTCATCAACTCCTCCACCCATCCCTCAATTTCTCCTAGGGCGAAGCTTTGAGAATTTGCTCTCGCTGTCTGTAAAGCTTGGCTAATCTCCCGATCAATTTTACTGTTAGATTTTTCGGGTATAGTGATGGGAATCTCTAGGTTAGTTTCGGTAGCAACCCTAGTTTTTAACGGTTCATTGCCGGCAGTTCCTAGCCAAATTTTCCCTAAAAGAGGCAAGATAACCACTAGAACAACTATAGCCCAAATTAACGGGGTTATTGCCTTAATCAGTTGACTGATTGCCTGAATGCGGTTAGTTTTTTCACTATACTGAGGTGGCTCAATATTCTCTTGTGAATCTGGCCTGGAGTTCATCAGTTAACCTACTTAAAATTATTAGATCATTGTTCTCAAAAAACCGCAGAAACCCCAATTTTCCGAGCAGTAAACTGGAGAGGGCATATCGGGTAAAAGGCAGCCAATACCCGATAAATATCGGCAATTTTAGCGAATCTCTGCCTTCATCCGTTCAAGGGTTTGCTCCATTTGGTCGAACATCATTTGGGGAGTCATACCAAATTGACCTAATTGGGTTTTTAGCTGTTCTACGGTCATTTGGGCGGAGAAATCCTCAGATAACTCGAAACGCTTCATAAATATCTTGTAGCGTTCCATTAACTCCTCCATCCTATCGATAAAGATGATTTTGCCCTCTCGATCGAATTTACCGTACTCGCTGCCTAGTTGTGTGAGGGACTGGTAATCCTCAAATAGCTGTCTAGCTTCCTGTTGAACCACTTCTGAGTCAAAGAATCCCATAATCTTAAAACTGCTTATCGTCGATAGTTATTCTCTCCCCTATTTTATTTTAGCCGGGGAAAAAGTCTAGCTCCAGCCGATTTACGGATTACCGTATTGCTGGACTTCCCCGTTGACAAAAAGCCATAACCTATGCTGTAGGAGGGATTAAGAGAATTTCTGATGCCCCGTTACTGGGTACAAATCAGGGAAACTCCCAATAAATCTAACGCTTTTTGTTGCAGTTGGGTCGGTC